>JBDTDN010000320.1:0-14107 GCA_039923055.1 Jatrophihabitantaceae bacterium | reverse complement strand
AACTCGTTGTCCCGCGTGAACTGCTCGGCGAAGGCGACCTCCTCGTGCCACGCGGCCCACGCCTGCTCGACGACGGCTGGGTCAGCCACGGCCCCGTCGAAGTCCCCGTCCGGTTCGGCCACAGACTGATAGCGCTTGGGTACCTCGCCCCTGGCGTACCGGCGGCGGACCCACGTGCGCTCCACCTCGGCCATGTGCCGGAGCAGTCCGAGCAGCGACATCGTCGACGGCGCAACCGATCGTCGAGCCAACTGCTCGGCGTCCAGTCCCTCGCACTTGAGTTGCAGGGTAAGTCGCTGGCAGCGCAGAAACTCCACCAGCGTCGACCGCTCATCCGTCAGCGGCGCGCCACCCTCACGCGGGTCCTTGTCGAGGTCGGTGAACATGTCGGCGCGATGCTGGGGTGTGGCCACCCGGCAATCCTCACAGTTTCCGTGCTGCTTTCACAACCGGTTTCGCCGGTCTCATGAGTCCCTGAGACCTTGATCCTGGCGATCCCGCCTGCAATGGTCGCTGCCGTCACCCGGTGCGCCTCCTAGGATCAGGGCTGTGGTCGCACGCGCAGCAGTCATCGTCACCGGCACCGAAGTTCTGACCGGGCGGGTCAGTGACCGCAACGGTCCATGGCTGGCCGAGCAGTTGCGGCAAGCTGGCGTCGACATCGCGCAGATCGTCGTCGTGGGCGATCGTCGCTCGGATCTACTCGACTCGCTGGCGTTCCTGGCCGGGACGGGCGTGGATCTGATCATCACCAGCGGTGGTTTGGGTCCGACCGCAGACGACCTGACGGCCGAGACTGTCGCCGCCCACCAGGGCCGTCCGTCCGTACTGGACATCGCCCTTGAGGCGCACATCGGTGCGATCATCGCGCGCCTGACGGCCGAGCGCGGCTGGCGGCTGGACCCGAAGGCAACGGCGACGGCAACCCGCAAGCAGGCGCTCGTACCCGAAGGATCGGTGGTTCTCGCACCGATCGGCACCGCCCCGGGACTGGTCGTCCCCGTCGCCGACGGGCGGTCCGGACCACCGGTGGTCGTGCTGCCCGGGCCGCCGCGCGAACTGCAGGGCATGTGGCCCGCAGTGCTTGCCGACTCGTCGGTACAGGCTGCGCTGTCCGCACGCGCCGAGGTGCGCCAGCGCACGATGCGGCTGTGGGGTACGCCGGAATCCGAACTCGCCGCAACCCTGCGCCAGAACGAGTCCGGGCTGCGCGGGCTGGAGATCACGACCTGCCTGCACAACGGTGAGCTGGAGATCGTCACCCGCTACGGTCCGGACGCCCAACCCGCCTACGACGCATTTCAGGTTTTGATCAGAACGGCCTATACGACCGCACTGTTCTCCGCCGACGGCCGCACGGTCGACGACCTTGTCGCTGACAATCTGCTCGCCGGATCGCTGACGATCGCCACGGCAGAATCCTGCACGGCCGGACTACTCGCCGCCCGGCTGACCGAACGTGCCGGCTCGTCGGCGTACCTGCTCGGCGGTCTGGTGACGTACGCCAACGAGGCGAAGACCGAACTCGCCGGCGTGCCGACGGACCTGATCGAACGGGTCGGCGCGGTCAGCGCCGAGGTCGCCGAGGCGATGGCGCGTGGGGCACGCGCACGACTCGGCGCCGACATCGGCATGGGCATCACCGGGGTTGCCGGGCCCGGGGGCGGGAGTGTCGACAAGCCGGTCGGGCTGGTCCACCTCTGCGCCGTCAGCGACGGTCGGACGATCGCACACGCCGTGAACCTGCCCGGCTCCCGCTCGGACGTGCGCACACGCGCCGTCGGCATCGCGATGCACATGTTCCGTGAACTCACCGCCGATCAGGTGAGGATCCCACCTGATTCCACCAGTCCAGACCTGAGCGCGTAGAACTGAGGTACGAGAATGGTTCTCGACCAGTACACATCTCTGGATAGCAATGTCGTCGTGTATGACCGTCCGAAACGTTGAGCGCACCGGGCCATCCCTGCCCACGGCGCGGCAACGGCTGCGCTGGGTCGGACGCGAAGTGCTGCCCGGAGTGGACACTCCGGTCACCAGCCTGACCCTGCTGGCGCTGCTGGTCACGACGCTCGTGCTGAAGTTCGGTCTCAATAGCGACGCTCCCGTTCTACAGTGGGCCTCGACGAACCTGATCAACATGCAGAGCCATCCGGTCGAGGCATTGTTCTCCAGCATCTTCGTCACCTCCGGAGCTGATGCCACGATCGGCGTCGTCCTGGCGCTCATCTGCCCTGCCCTGGAACGGCGGGCCGGGCACTTGCGCACCATGGTCGTTCTGCTGGTTGGTCACATCGTCGCAACACTGGCGACCGAAGGCGGGCTGCGAGAGGCGATTTGGGCCCATGCGTCCGCGTCGTCCAGGGCCTTTCAGCTCGACATCGGCGCCTCGTACGTGGCATTCGCCGCCTGCGGCGCGTTGCTCCGGTACATACCTCGGCGCTGGCGTTCGGTCTACTGCGCCGGCCTGGTCGCCTGCACGGTGATCCCGCTTGCCGCGACCCACGACCTGGTCTGCTGGGGGCACCTCGGCGCCGTGCTGATCGGCCTGCTGGCCTGGCACTGGCTGCCAGATTCCCCTGGCGCGAAACGCACGCGGACATCTCGCCGACTCCGGCTGCGTCTGCCGGCCGGGCTGCTTGCCATCACCTCGCGCACGGCCTCGGCGGCGGTGGTCGTGTCACTGACGGTGGCCAGCGTCATCACCCTCTATTCGGGCTCACACCTGCTCCCCGAGCACCGGACGACCGCCACTCAGATCGGTCGGACGATCGGTACCCCCGGCCGGTAGGCGAGATGGACGAAGCTCGGCGCCTGCAGGACTGAGAGATCCGCGCGATAACCCGGTCGGATGACCCCGATGTCCTCACGTCGTAGGGCCTTGGCGGCGCCCGCCGTCGCAGACCAGAGCGCTTCGGCCGGCGTCATATGCATCTCGCGGACGGCGAGCGCGATCATGAACGGCATCGACGAACTGAAGCACGTGCCCGGGTTGCAGTCCGTCGCGAGCGAGATCGTGGCACCGGCTTGGATCAGTCGACGTGCCGGCGGGTACAGCGACCTGGTCGAGAACTCGACGCCCGGCAACAGGGTGGCAACGGTCCGTCCGGACCCCAGCGCTTCCACGTCCGCATCGCTCAGGTGTGTGCAATGGTCCACGCTCGCCGCACCCAACTCGACGGCGAGTTGGACGCCGGGTCCTGCGGCGAGTTGGTTTGCGTGCACCCGTAGGCCGAGTCCGGCGGCGGCACCGGCCTGCAGGACGGTCCTGGCTTCGTCGCCGTCGAACGCGTGTGGGCTGGCCGGCTCGCAGAACACGTCGATCCAGCGGGCGAACGGTGCGCAGGTGGTGAGCATCTGACCGATGACCAGTCGGATGTAATCCTCACGATCTGCACCGGATGGGACGACGTGCGCACCCAGGAACGTCGTCTCGCTCGTGACCTCGGATGCGAGCCGTAGTAGCCGCGCCTCACTCTCGACGTCCAGACCGTATCCGCTCTTGATCTCGATCGTCGTGGTGCCCTGTGCGCGGGACTCGGCGACCCGCCCTGCGAGCAGCGCACGGAGTTCGTCGTCGGAGGCATCCCTGGTCGCGGTCACGGTCGTCGAGATTCCCCCGCCGTCGTAAGGGGTTCCACTCATTCGCGCCGCGAATTCCGCGCTGCGGTCGCCGGCGAACACCAGATGCGTGTGCGTGTCGACGAAACCGGGGATGACAGCGCGTCCGCCGACGTCACGGCGTTCGTCGGCCAGTGGAGCTTCGGCCGCGACACCAACCCATGCAATCGTCCCCGACTCGACGACGACGGCTGCGTCCCGAACGATGCCAAGCGCCGAGCCGTCGCCCATAGCCGGATCGTTCGTGACAAGCTCGCCGATGCCACTGACCAGCGTCGACGTCATGGCTGCGCCCACAAGGGATCGATCGCATCGCCAAGCATCCGTCCGACGTCGCCGAGCCGGTGCTGGCCACCGGTAACGACTTCGACGCCGTCCACCATCACGGTGTCGACGTCCGCAGCCGTCGAGGCGAACAGGATCTGTTCGGGAGCGATCCCGGCTGTGCGGACGGAGTGGGTGTGGACCTCGACGAAATCAGCGCGCGCCCCAATCTCGAGGCGCCCGGCGTCGGTCCAGCCGATGCTTCCGTGCGCCGTGAGCGCGGTGAGCAGATCAGGCGGTTGCAGTCGGGCGCGTTGGCCAGATGCCAATCGCTCGTGCATCTCCAGGGCGCGCGCCTCCTCCATCAGATCGATGATGGCGTGCTGATCGCTGCCCAGCGAAAGTCTGGCGCCGGCATCGAGCAGTGATCGGGCCGGACCGATACCGTCGGCGAGATCGCGTTCGGTGGTCGGGCAGAAGCATGCCGTCGTTCGACTGCTTCCGAGAAGGTCGATGTCGGCCGGAGTCAGACGGGTCGCGTGCACGGCGGTTGTCGCGGGTCCGAGCACGCCCTCGCTCGCCAACAGATGCGTCGGCGTGCAGCCGTAGTGGGCCAGGCAGGCCTCGTTCTCGGCCGGCTGCTCGGACAGGTGTACGTGCAGCGGCCCCTTGGCCGCCACGGCCCGGACGGTGGCCAGCTCAGCGCGAGGTACTGCCCGCACCGAGTGGATCGCCGCGCCGATCCGCATCCCCGGCGACGGCGTCAAGTCGCGTACGCGCGAGGCCCAACTGTCGACATCGCCATCGCTGAATCGCTGCTGGGTGGGATCGAGGGCCTGGTGCCCGGTCGCGGTCAGCCCGCCGGCGAGGTAGGCGGTATCCAGCAAGGTCAGTCGGATTCCTGCTTCGGCGGAGGCGGCGCGCAGCGACTCGGCCATCGCGTTCGGGTCGCGGTAACGGACGCCACCGGGTGCGTGATGCAGATAATGGAACTCGCCGACCGACGTGACGCCGGCCAGCACCATCTCGGCATACGTCGCACGGGCGAGGGCGAAGTACGTGTCCGGATCGAGTTGCTCGGCGACCGCATACATCCGCTCACGCCAAGTCCAGAACGTCCCGCCATTGCCATGCGTCCGGCCGCGCAGCGCGCGGTGAAAGGCGTGGCTGTGGCAGTTCGCGAACCCTGGCAGCACGATGCCCCGTAGCCGCGTTGCTCCTTGCGCTGAGCCGTCCGGAGTCACGGCCGCAAACAGGCCGTCCCGGACCTCCAAGCGCACGTCCCGGGCCAGTCCGTTCGGCAGCATCGCCAGCGTCGCGAAGTAGCTCCTCACGAGACCAGGTCCGTCAGTACGGCAGTGAGAGCTTGCACGCCAGCCAGGCAGTCGTCACGTTCGGCGTACTCCGCCGGCGAATGCGAGACGCCGGTGGGATTGCGGACGAAGAGCATCGCGCTGGCGATCCCCGCCGTAGCAAGGATCCCGGCGTCATGCCCGGCGCCGGTCGACACCATGGGAGCCTCGTCCAGTACCGCTGAAATGCGACTGGCGAGCGGACCGTCGAACGCTGTCGATCCCGTCCAGGACTCTTCACTCACGACGGCGCCCAGACCTGCTCCAGCGGCGGTCACGTCCGCGACCACAGCTCGCACTCGTTCCGGATCAGCACCGCGCGCATCAAGCCAGGCGGTGACATGCGAGGCGATCGCATTGACGCCGTTGGGCTCGACGCGGACCTTGCCGCAAGTGGCCAATGCGTCGTGGCGGACCGCTGCCGAACGGATCTGCTGGATCAGTTCGGCGAGCGCCAGCATCGGGTCGTGCCGGTCGGACAGCGCGGTGGTGCCGGCATGATTGGCCTGCCCGGGCAGTTCCATCCGCCAACGACCGTGCGGCCAGATGCAGGATCCCACCGCGACCGGACGTTCGAGCTCGACCAGCCCACGGCCCTGTTCGACGTGCAGTTCCACGAACGCCCCGATCCGGCGCAACGTCCGGTCATCGCAGCCCAGGCCACCCGGATCACGACCGGCCCGCCTCATGGCCTCGGCCATGGTCACGCCGTCGACGTCGGTCAATCCACGCGCCCGGTCTGCGTCCAGTGCCCCGGTGATCAGCCGCGAGCCGGCACAGGCAACCCCGAACCGGGCCCCCTCCTCGTCGCCGAAGTTAACGATGCCGATCGGGCGATTCGGTACAACGCCCGCCGTGCGCATCGCGTCGACGGCAGCAAATGCCGTGACGACACCGAGCGGTCCGTCGAAGGCGCCCCCGTCCGGCACCGAGTCCAGATGCGAGCCGGCGACGACGCCCGGCTCATGATCGGGATCGCCCCACCACGCCCATTGGTTGCCGGCGAGGTCAGTCGTCACGTCCAGGCCGCGGTCGGCCGCAGAACCGGCGAACCACTCGCGCAGTTCGGCATCGGCAGCCGTCCAGGCGAAACGCCGGTAACCACCGCTACTCGGGGATCGACCGATCGGCGCCAGTTCTGACCAGAGCCGGTCGAAGGTCGCGTTCAGCCCCTGCGCGTTCATTCCCCTATGGGACACCATGACGACTAAGCTGTCATGGAGGGGTCGGGTGAGGCGCGCCGGGCAGCGTCAGTTGTCGTCCACTTCGGCCCTGGCAGCAGCGTCCTTCATCTCGAACGCGTCCGAGCCCCACTCGCCGACCTCGTGCGCGATCTCGCGCACTGCGCCGGTAATGATCGTCGCGATCTTCCCGACGTGGGTAGCCGCTGATTCCGCCAGTTCCTGCACGGCGTCCTTACCGATCTCCAGCTTGCCGACCATGATGACCGTCCTCGTGTGCGTGGTTGGGCGCCGGTGCGGTCAGGCCGCAACCGCGACGCGCTGGGGTTCAACGGTAGCTGGTGCCGGCTGCTTGCCGGTGATCCGGTTGGGCAGCGCCAGCCGGAAGATCTTTGCCCAGGTCGAGCCGATCTGCTTGGAGAATCGCCCGGTCGTATAGGGCAGCCCGTACTTCTCGCACAGTGCCTGGACCTCGCCTGCAATCTGCGGGTAGCGCCGCGCCGGGATGTCCGGGAAAACGTGGTGCTCGATCTGGTGGGACAGGTTCCCGGACAAGATGTGGAACAGCTTGCTGCCGGTGATGTTCGCCGAACCCATCATCTGCCGGACGTACCAGGCCCCGCGCGACTCGTTCTCCGTCTCCTCCTGCGTGAACGTCCCGACACCTGACGGGAAGTGGCCGCAGAAGATGATCGAGTACGCCCAGAGGTTGCGGACCAGGTTCGCCGTCGCGTTCGCGGTGAGCGTGGACAGGAACAGCGGCCCGGTCAGCGCCGGGAAGAGCACGTAGTCCTTCAGGGTCTGCTGGCCTGCCTTCTTGACCATGCCCTTGCGCAGTTCCTTGGTGTCAGACCACTTGGTCTTGCGGGCCAGCAGGTTCTCGGCCTCCAGATCGTGCAGCATGACGCCGTACTGGAAGAATGTCATGAGCAGGAAAGCGTTGATCGGGTTGAGCAGCGCCGCCGGCGTCCACTTCTGCGACTCGTCCATGCGCAGGATGCCGTAACCGATGTCGCGGTCCTTGTCGATGATGTTCGTGAACGTGTGGTGCATGTAGTTGTGCGAGTGCCGCCACTGATCGGCCGGGCAGGCGGTGTCCCACTCGAACTGCTTGGAGTTCAGGCCAGGCGCGCGCATCCAGTCGTACTGGCCGTGCATCACGTTGTGGCCGATCTCCATGTTGTCCAGGATCTTGGACAGGCTCAACGCCGCGACGCCGGCCAGCCAGAACGGTGGCAGGAACCCGAGGTACAGCGAGCCGCGACCGGCGACCTCGAGGGCACGTTGGGCCTTGATGACTTTGTAGATGTAGTCGCGATCGGCCTGACCGAGATCGTCGACGACGCGCTGCTTGATGGCGTCCAGTTCGCGACCGAGCTCGTCGATCTGCTCGTCAGTCAGGTTGATGTCTTGGTGACTCATGTCAATTCTCCTTATTCGTAAGGGATTCAGATGGCGAGCGCAACGTCGCCGACGGGCGCATTGATGCAAAGCTGCACCTCGACGTCGGGGTCACTGTTGGTCTCGCCGGTAAGAATGTTTCGAGTGCAGCCACTGGTCTTGACCTGCGTGCAGGAGAAGCAGATGCCCATGCGGCAGCCGTGCTCGGGCTTCAGACCCGCGGCCTCGGCCTGCTCCAGCAGTGTCTCGCCGGTGTTGTCAGCGGTGATCGCGCTGCGTTCGAAGCTGACCGCTCCGGTGGGTACGCCGTTGTCGATCACGATTGGCGTGGGTTGGAACTGCTCGGTGTGCAGATGATCGGTCAGCCCGTTGGTCGCGTAGAAGGCCTGGACGGACTTCATCAGTCCGGGCGGTCCGCACAGGAAGGTCTCGGCGTCTGCATGCCACGGCGCGGCGGCGGTCAGGTGCTGTTCGCCGAAGTAGCCATACAGCTCTCCGGACCATGTGTCGGTGCGCGTCGTGCTGTCGGTGTAGGCGAACAACACCGTGACATTCTCGTGCTTGTCGGCAAGCGCTCGCAGGTCGTCGCGGTAGCTGACATCCTCGGCGGTGTAGCCGTAGTGCAGGAACGTGATCGGCCCCGCGTATCCCTCGTCGCAGAGCGTGCGCAGCATGGAGAGCACGGGTGTGATCCCGCTACCGCCACTGATCAGCAGCACCTTCTCCGGACGCTGCGCCGGCAGGACGAACGTTCCGTCTGCCTGCGAGAGTCGGAGAACCAGACCGGGAGCGGCGTTGGCATGCAGATACTGCGAGACCAAGCCCTGCGGGTGGGCCTTGATCGTCAGTTCGATGCGGCCGTCCGCCCGGTACTGGGAACAGGCTGGTGAATAGCAACGTGTGCGCCAGACCCCGTCGATCTCGATGGAGACTTGGACGAACTGCCCGGCCTGGAATCCCTGCCACTGCCGGGTCGGGCGCAGCATCAGCGTCACCGTGTCCGCGGTCGAACGGTGGACTGCGGTGATCTCGGCGCGCAGTTCGCGCACCGTCAGCATCGGGTTCACCAGTTCCAGGTAGCGGTCCAGGGCGTGCGGAGTCGCCAACGCCTCGAACAGTGCCAACGGGGAACGGGGGAGCCGGCGGCGCGATGTCGGACGCGTGGGAGCTTCTACGGTCATCTGGGCCTCCTCAGGTAGGCGGTCAAGCATTCGGTGAACGCTTGTACACTGACTAGTGAAGCTGGCAGCGGCGTGGTCTGTCAAGGTTGGCTTCTGTGATGTGGCGTACGGTACGGTTCGCTGAGTTCGGGAGCACGAGCGTACTCTGTAGTTGTGTCCGAAGCCGTCGCGAAGATCGCCAGCCGTGCAGAGCGCAAGGAGCGCACCCGGCAGAAACTGCTCGACGTCACCCTCGCGTTGGTCGCCAAACGCAGCTTGTCCAGCATCAGCCTGCGCGAGGTCGCCCGTGATGCCGGCATCGTCCCCACCGCGTTCTACAGACACTTCGAGTCGATGGACGCCCTCGGCGTGGAACTGGTCGATGAAAGCATGCGGCCGCTGCGCCAGATGATCCGCGACGCGCGCCGCGGCTCACCCACCAACGCCGATATCATCAAGAACACCGTCGAGATCCTCGGACGGCAGGTGCGCGAGAACCAACTCGATTTCCGGTTCCTCACTCGCGAGCGCTACGGCGGGGTGGCTGGCGTGCGCCGCGCGATCGACACCGAGCTACGGCTGTTCACCAGCGAACTGACGGTCGATCTGGCGCGGATCACTGCGGGCGCCGGGTGGAGTTCGGACGATCTGGAGATGACCGCCGACCTAATGGTCGCCGCGATGTTGAACGCCGTCATGGATCTGCTCGAAGTCGACCAACGCCACGCCGATGACGAGCGGACGATCTTGGACCGCAGCGAGCGACAGTTGCGACTGATCGCCTTTGGCATGAGCGTCTGGCGCAGCACGCCCAGGTAGCGGCCCCGTCAGTCTGCCCGTGGCAGGTCGGCGGCGATCTCGTCGATGATCCCGGCCAGTTGGGCGTCCAGGGCGGTCACTCCCCCGGCAGTGTGCGTACTCAGCACGAGGTCCACCCGACGCCACCGCAGGTCCAGGTCCGGGTGATGGTCCATCGCCTCGCAGTGTGGAGCCAGGTGATCGATGAACCGCACCGCGGTCAGGAAGTCGGCGAACTCGATAGAGCGGGAGAATTGCTGCGTCGTCCCGGACCACCCGTCGTGCAAGGTTGCCAACGCCTGGTCAACGGCGTCCTGGGTAAGCACGTTCTGCTTCATGTGCACCTCCGAAATCAGTGACCTGCACGACCCACCGTAGCCAGTGCGTATAACGTCAGCACTCGTGAGCGACCGACTGGTGTGGATCGACTGCGAGATGACCGGACTCGACCTGGCGCGCGATGCCCTGATCGAGGTGGCGGTACTCGTGACCGACGGCGAACTGAACCTGTTGGACCAGGGGATGGACATCATCATCCATACCGCCGACGACATCCTGGACGCGATGATTCCCTTCGTACGCGACATGCACGCGTCCTCCGGTCTCACTGACGCCGTACGTGCCTCGACCGTCACGCTCGGGGAGGCTGAAAAGGCGGTGCTGGACTACATCAAGTCGCACGTTCCCGAGGTGAACGTCGCCCCTCTGTGCGGCAATTCGATCGCCACCGACCGAGGCTTCCTGAACCGGGACATGCCCCTGCTCGACGAGCATCTGCACTATCGGATGATCGACGTCTCCTCGATCAAGGAACTGGCCAAGCGGTGGTTCCCGCGGGTCTACCAGTCGCAGCCGGCGAAGGGTCTGGCACACCGAGCACTCGCCGACATCCTGGAGAGTGTGCAGGAGCTCAGGTACTACCGCAGCACGCTGTTCGTCCGTTCTCCCGGCCCGACGCTGGAGGAGGCGAGGGCGGCGGCAAATGCGGTTCTGGGTCTGGACGAGCAGCAGGTAGACTGATCCGGCTCGGTGCGAAGCTGTACCGGAGCGGGTTTGGCATGGTGGGTGTAGCTCAGCTGGTAGAGCGCCGCGTTGTGGTCGCGGATGTCGCGGGTTCGAGTCCCGTCACTCACCCCACGTTTGGCTACTGGCTCGCCGGGGGCCATCGCTAATTACTGGCAGGTCAGAGTTCATCGACGGCGGGCACCGGCGCCAAGTTCGCCGACCAGCGCTGCTCTATCCGGCCCAAGCGCCAGACGGCGAGTGCGATCAGCCAGGCTACGACGAACAGTCCGACGATCGCGTAACCGGCATAGTCCAGCGGAATGTTGGCGATCGTCGCGATCGGACCGGAAGTTATGTTCGCCTGATCGGCCAGTACGCCGATCAACTCGATCGACCCGATGATCAGCGCAACGGCCACCGAGATGGCCGTGATCGTGATGTTGTAGAAGACTTTGCGGACCGGCCGCGCGAATGCCCAGCCGTACGCGGCATTCATGAAGACGCCGTCGACGGTGTCCATCAGGCACATGCCGGCGGCGAACAGGATCGGCAGCACCAGGATCGAGTAGAACGGCAGGTTGAACGCCGCGGCTCCGCCGGCGAGCACCAACAGACCGACCTCGGTCGCCGTGTCGAAGCCAAGGCCGAACAGCACTCCGATCGGGTAGATGTGCCAGGCCTTGCGGACGGACTTGGTCAGCCCGCCGAGGAACCGGTTCATGAAGCCGCGCTTGTTCAGGTGCTCCTCGAGTTCAGCTTCGTTGTAATGACCCAGCCGCATCTCGCGAAAGACCTTGACGATGCCGACTAGGACGATCAGGTTGAGGATGCCCAGAATCCATAGGAACGTTCCCGACACCGAGGCACCGATGAGGCCGGTGGCCGAGTGCAGTCCCGAGTTGTCGTCCTCGACCTGGCCGGCGAGCGCCTTCACCCCGACGGACAGCAGGAACGCCAGCAGGAACACGATCGTGGAGTGGCCGAGGGAGAACCAGAAGCCGACCGACAGCGGCTTGCGGACGTGGGCGTCGTCAGTACCCTCAACCCGATTGGCGACGTTGTCGGCCATGAGCTTGCGCGTCGTGTTGTCGACGGCCGCGATGTGATCGGCGTCGAAGGCGTGCCGCAGTCCGAAGGTGTACGCGAGGATTCCGACACCGACGTTGAAGACTGGGTGATCACCACCGAGGTGGAGGTGCGCAGGCACCACCAAGCCGAACAGGATGCCGAACCCGAGAACGTGCAACACGACGATGAAACCCAGCATCCCGCTGAGCGATCGCCGGTCCTGCCGGTTCAGGCTGCGACGGAACCGGACCAGCCCCGATTCCGGCTTCCCCACAGCCACGGTCTCGGCCAAACGTTGCGTCATGCCTGCCTCTCCGTCAACTGCTAGCCGAGCCCGGCACGACCCGCACGCTCGAACCTAGATCACGCACGATCACTGTTGCAACTATTTTGCAATAGCACGACAAAGGTGGGTCCCGAAGCTCTGTCGCGATCGCCTGGACGCGGGTCGGCACGTGCTAAAGTTTGTCCTCGGCCCGCGGGAGTGGGCCGGATGCATGTAAGGCGCCGTTAGCTCAATTGGCAGAGCAGCTGACTCTTAATCAGCGGGTTCGGGGTTCAAGTCCCTGACGGCGCACAAAGCCTCCGGATTCCGGGGGCTTCGCCATTTATTGACACTTGGTAGACTGTCGCACTACCACTTTACTACCACTTTTCAGGGTCGCAGAAGTCCAGCAGTTCGGCGGCGGCGGAGGTGACGACCTTTCGGCCGAGGTAGACATCCTGGGTCAGCGACGGGCGAGCGTGCCCGAGATGGTCGGCGATCTGGCGGGCGCTCAGCCCGGCGTCGTCCAATCTGGTGGCGACGGTCTTGCGGAAGGTGTGGGAGGTAACCCACCGATAGCCGGCGCGGTCGAAGGTGCGCCGAAGATCGGCGGTCGTGTTGGACCGGTCGCGAAGCTGCCCGAGCGGGCTTGCAAAGATGACATCGTCGGATGAGCGTCCTGCGTTCAGGCGCTTTTGCAGCATGAGGACCACCGATCGCGGCAGGGCGATCACCCGGGACCCTGCCGCGCTCTTGGGGCGCTTCTGGATCTCAAGGCCGCGATCCTTGGTGCGCACGGCCGTCGCATTGACATCCAGTACTCCGGCGGACAGATCAGCGTCCGACCACTGCACGGCGCACGCTTCGCCGATGCGTAGCCCGGTACCCAGCAGGAAGTCGATCAACTCGGGTAAGTCGAGCCGCTGGGCGATCTCATCGCGATGGATCGCGAGCCGCAGCTCGTCGGCCTCGGCGCGGGTGAGCGCGCGGACCTGCTTGCGGGGACGCGCAATTCGCCCGACGTCGCGGATCGGGTTATGGGTGATCGCCCCGTGTCGTACGGCCAGGCCGAGCATGCCGGACAGCACGCTGCGCACAGTCTTGGCGGTGCCGGCACCGGAGCGCTCGGACACGAGTTTGATGAACCGGTCCGCGGTCGGCACCGACAGTTCCTTGATGCGCAGTTCGCCGAGACCCGGGATCACGTGCCGCTGGAGCATGTCGGCGTACATCTCTTTCGTGGCGGGCGCGAGGTCGCGTCCGGTGATCTCTTTCAGCCATTGCGCGGCAAGGTCGCGAGTGCGGGAGTCCCCGTTGAGCTCGCCGGAAGTTGGTGCAACCCGATCGCGCAGGGCCTCTTTGAGCGCCGCTTCGGCCTTCGGCCTTGATGATCGAAATCGCGTGACCGTGCGCACGACGCCGTCGTAGTCGCGATAGCGTGCTCGGGCGCGGACCTGGCTTGGCTGGAGGATCAGGAAGTCGATCTTGCCGAATGTGCCTACCGGTAAAGGGGGTCTGCCCATTTATGCTGCCGCCTCCGATCACCCATGCGTGCGAGTCCCGCACGTCAAGTTTACAAACGTGCACGGGTGTTGCGCGCCGCGATCTGCGACTCGATCCAGGCATCGAGATCCTCCCACCGCTACAGGACACGGCGGCCGGATCGGGAGCTGCGGGGTCCGGTTCCAGAGCCAAGAAAAAACGTGCTTTAAGATCGC
This sequence comes from Jatrophihabitantaceae bacterium, assembly GCA_039923055.1. Classification (GTDB taxonomy): domain Bacteria; phylum Actinomycetota; class Actinomycetes; order Mycobacteriales; family Jatrophihabitantaceae; genus DASXYU01. The sequence continues at coordinate 274 of JBDTDN010000320.1, read as the reverse complement.
ATGAAACGACATTCAGAGACGTTTGAGGTAGGTTAGATACACAAACTTAGTGCTTGGCTGTGAGGTGCACCGATGCGAGCACACCCACCTGACGGTGTATCGGTGCCGCCCCGCAAGCTTGCGGACCATCTGCTGTCCGTCGGGCGGCCGCACATCGAGTTGCCCGAGGCCGCGCAGCTCATGGGTACCGATCAGCGCGCTGCATCGCGTGCGCTGTCGCGTCTGCGCGCGGATCACCAGTTCTTCGCACCGCATCCCGGGTTGTACTTCCCGA
>JBDTDN010000319.1:0-5499 GCA_039923055.1 Jatrophihabitantaceae bacterium | reverse complement strand
GGCCCGTCGTGAGCACAATCTTCGACCACCGGGTCGACGGCACACTGGAGCAGGCTTGGAAGACGAGCGGACTGGACCGACTCCCGTCGCTGGATCCGCTGTCGGCCGACGCGTCCGTGCTCGTGGTTGCCGCCCACCCCGACGACGAGACGCTGGGGGCCGGCGGGCTGATGGCGGACGCTGCCGCGGGTGGCGCCGCAGTGCACGTACTCGTCGCGACAGACGGAGAGGCATCACACCCACAGTCGCCGACCCGCTCGGCACGCCAGCTCGCGACGGTACGCCGCGCTGAGGCCGTCGAGGCCGTCGCTGTCGTAGCACCCGGGGCGAAGGTGGAATTCCTCGGTCTGCCTGACGGCAGGCTGGCCGCGCACCGCGATGAGCTCGTCGCGGCGATCGGCGAGCGACTGCCCGGCCGCACGCTGGTCCTGTCTCCGTGGCTCGGCGACCGGCACCCGGACCACGAGGTGTGTGCTGAGGCAGTACGTGAGGCAACGATGGGCCGCATCGACATTCGGCACTGGCAATACCCGATCTGGGCCTGGCACTGGGGACAGCCGAGCGCCGCCGGACAGTCCGACCGCCAATTGCCCTGGTCGCGCCTGCACCGAATTGAACTCACGGAGACCGCTGTCAGCACCAAGCAGTTGGCGCTGCAGTGTCACGTCAGTCAGCACTCGCCATTGTCCAGTGCAACAGGTGACGAGGCGATCCTGCCGCCTCACATGCTGGCGCACTTCACCCGCGATTTCGAGACGTTCGTCCTCGATCCGGTGCAGGGACCGTGGGCAACCACCCGACCTGGTTACTTCGATGCGCCCCACGCAGCAGCGGACGACCCGTGGGGGCCGGCTGAGCTGCGTCCGATCGCATCGCACCGAGAACGTGACGTCCTGCTCGGCGTCTGCCCGATCGGCGACACGTCGGTCGCGCGCACCGAAGGGATCGTGCCGTGATCACTGCAGTCGGTGTCGTGGTGCCGGCCGCCGACGAACAGGCGACGGTTGGTGCCTGCCTGGACTCGGTCGTGGTGGCCTGTGCCCGGCTGAGGACGATCGCACCTTGCGTGGACGTACGAGTCGTGGTCGTGCTCGACAGCTGTGTGGACCAGACCGCGTCGATCGTCGCCGAGCACCGTGGCGTCCGGGCGGTGAGCTGTTCGGTCGGCCGGGCAGGCGCCGCACGTGCCATCGGTGCTCAGGTACTACTCGATGAGTTCGCCACGTCGTCCGATCAGCTGTGGCTCGCCAACACAGACGCTGACTCGTGCGTGCCTGCCGATTGGCTGACCACCCACGTGGACCAGGCGCAGCGCGGTGCCGATCTCGTGCTGGGCACTGTCCTGCCCGACGTCGGTCTGTCGGCCGCGGTCGAGCGGGCCTGGCACGACAACCACCGGCTGCACGAGGATCACCCGCACGTGCACGGTGCGAACCTCGGGATCAAAGCGGATGCCTACCTTGCGCTCGGGGGTTGGCCCTCACTCGCGACGGGCGAAGACGTTGAACTCGCCGCACGTGCCGAATCGGCGGGCCGGCTACACATCGTCCGCACAGCACGCATCCCGGTACGCACCAGCGTCCGATTGACCGGGCGGGCGCCGCGCGGCTTCGCCACATATCTGCGGGAACTGACCTCGGTTCAGGGCGAGATTGCCGTGTGACCGCAGAGCCGAGTGCGCCACCGCCGTCGGCAGTTTCTGCACACCGTGCTCACTCGGGTGGTGCCGCTTTGTTGACGCCATGTGCGTGCACAGCGTTGTGATCCTCCCGCGCGGGTGGGACGTGAGGCATGGGAGTTCGGTGATCTCGTCGTCGAATATTTACGAAGAAATTTTGCGATGTCGGTTATCTCGTGGGCCGTGGTGGGTATCTAGGGTCTGGTTGGACAGACAGCTGCTGGTGAACGTGTGCGTGCGGCGAGGCTCTTGTAACCGGCACTGCCCGCGTGCGTTCGACGCCGTCAGGGAGTCTGCCGTGAAACCGACCGAATCACCCATAGTCCAGATCGCATCCCACTGCAGCACTGCAGCCAATGCGTGGACGATTGATCGTCCGCTGGACAAGGCTGGCGCGCGTGCGGCGGTCAGGGCGGCCTTTGCTCAACTGCAAGACGTGGCCCTGACGTCGGAGGCGCACGGTCGGGTGCGTGATCAACTGGTGAAGCTCAATACGCCGCTGGTGAGGTATCTGGTCCGGCGGTTCGCGCGTTCTGGCGAGCCGATCGAGGATCTGGTCCAAGTCGGCATGATCGGGCTGCTCAAGGCTATTGATCGCTTCGATCCTGATCGTGGCTTGGAGTTCTCCTCGTTTGCTGCCCCAACGATCCTCGGCGAGATCAAGCGGTATTTCCGGGATTCGACTTGGGCAGTGCATGTACCGCGGGGCGCCCGCGACCTGCACAGTTCTGTCATGGCGGCCCGAACCGAACTCGACCAGGTCCTGGGTCGCTCGCCCACTGTCGAGGAGATTGCCGAGCATCTCGGAGCAGATGCCAGTCGCGTCGTTGAGGCTCTGGAGGCGGCAAACGCCTACCGCACGACGGCTATCGATGCGGTGACGAGCGATACCGACCGGTCCGGCAGACGGTATGAGGCAAGGTTGGCGTGTACCGAACGCGGGCTGGATCAGGTGGAACGCTGGGCGGATCTGCGCCCGGCGCTGGCCACTCTGCCGGCTCGTAAGCGAGAGATCCTGGCGCTGCGGTTCGTGCAGGATCAGACGCAAACCGAGATCGCCAAGGCGCTCGGCGTCTCACAGATGCAGATCTGCCGGCTGCTCGCCAGCGCCCTCGATCAGCTCCGGGATGTGCTCACCGAGGCACCATCGGAATGTCTGGACGCGGTCGCGGTGTGACTGGAGGTCGCGGCGTGCCTGGGTCGTGGGTGGTTGCTGGTTACTTCCCGATCGGGTTGGTTCGCAGGGTGCGCGGTTCGTTGGCGCGCCGGACCGGGGGCCTGCGCGGCCTCGTCGGTCCACCGTTGTGGGAGGTGTTCGAACGCCGTGGTGTCCACCCCCACGCCAAGGCCGTCGCGTCGCGCTGAGTCAGGCTACCGGCTCGACGGGTGGGTATGACGTTGGCTTGGGCAGCAACAACGTCGGTGCCAAGTCCGGCAATTTCGGCAGCTCGCCGGTGTCGCAGACCTCGATCGCGATCGAGACCACCTTGCGGTGGGTGTGTTGGCTGGAGATTCGCAACAGGTCGAACGCGCGTTCGCGGGTGATCTTGTGTCGCGTCATCAGCACCCCCATCGCGATCCCGATCTCGCGGCTGTTCTTCAGGGCGGTCAGCAGGTTGTCAGCCTTGTCGTTCGCGGTCGCGGCGGCGAGCGCCAGCGCGCCGTGTGTTGAGAGCAACAGCCCGATGGCCTGAGAAGTCTTACCGAAGGCGGAGACCTCGCTCGAGTACATGTTCAACGCCGCGACCGCACCCGGACCGTCCTCGAAGAACACTCTCAAGGACAGCATGCTCACCACGCCAGCCAGCTCGAAGGCGCGCTGTCCGAACTCCGGCCAACGGTGATCGGATCGCAGGTCCGGTGCGTTGAAGACCGTGTCCTCAAGGATCGCGTCGACGCACGGGCCGCTGGTCAGGTCATACTGGATCCGGTCGACCTTGCGGATCAGTTCGTGGGTCGGCGCGATCGTCGTGAACGACCCGGCCACGCCTAGCGTGATGCCGGCCTGCTGAGCGCCGGGCACGTCCCGCACCGCCGCGTGGGTCAACAAGGCGTAGACCTCGTCCGGTTGCTGGCCGTGGCTCAGTTCGGCGCCGATCCGTTCGAAGATGTCGGCCAGCTCCGACGCTGTGCCGCCGTCACTCATGCTGGCGCGGGCCGTGACCGGGCAGGGGCATACGCCGCCGTGATAATCGGCTCAGCGTCTGGCGTTGGCATTTCTTGCCTCCATGCCATGGGAGCGAGCCACCAGCGTAGCTTCGCTGCGGCCCAAGCCGCTGTCCCCGGTCGTGCCGGCCAGGACGCTGCTGACCCCCGCGAACAGGTCCACCCACGCCCGCCATTCGCTGTCGCTGGTCAGCATCGCACGCGTTCGTCCGTCCTCACCGCCGGCCACGTCATCGAACAGGTAGTGCCGGGCCTCATCAAGTTTTCCCCAGAGCGTCCGGCTGTAGTCACAGATCCGGTCTAGCGCCTGCTGGGTCTCTGTCAACCGGTCCCGAAGATACTCGTCGGCGAGCTTCGTCTGATCAAGGCGGGACTCCCGGTTAGCCTCCAGAATGTCCGGGCGGCGAAATTCCACGGTAGACACCTACTTCCTCGCCCCGTCGGACGATTGCGCGGTTGTGCTCGACAGTTGTCCAAGGGCTACCCGAAGCAGCGTGCAGGCAAACACGGTTCGGCTCGCGGTGCGGCGCCCACGCCCGGTCAGCGACGCCGCCAGCGGCGTGGGAACCAGGGCGGGATTGACCGGCCCGCGTTAGGATCGCGTCAAGGCTGTCTCAGGTGAAACCAGCACCTGGACGGCCACTGACCTGAGTCGGAGCCGTTGCGTGCGCAGCAATTCTGGCAATCATCATGAGGATGTCCGAACGTCGGCATCGGATAACCCTGACCTGTTCGCCGGCGACGGTGAGACCCTGGCGCTGTTACGGGCAACGGATTGGATGCAGACGACGCTCGGTCCGCTGTCGCACTGGCCGGATGAGCTGATCGAGGCGGTGCGGGTCACCATTCCCTCCAAGATGCCGATGCTCATCTGGTGGGGTCCGGATCTGATCCAGTTGTACAACGACGCGTGTGCTGAGCTGATCGGTGGCAAGCATCCGGAGGGGATTGCACAGCCGGCGAAGCAGTGCTGGGCCGAGGTGTGGGACGAGTTGGCACCGTTCGTCAACCGGGTAATTGAGGCAGGCGAGTCCACCTTCACCGAGAACATGCTGCTGTTGCTCGAACGACATGGCTACCTGGAGGAGACGTACTGGACGTTCTCGTGCAGCCCGATCCGGGACGCCGGCGGAAAGGTTGCCGGGGTGTTGGTGGTGCCTTCGGACGTCACGGCCCGGGTCGTGGGTGACCGGCGACTGGAGACGATTCGCCAGCTCGGCACGGTCTCGGCCGCGAACTCCGGAACCGTCGAGGAGACCTGCCGTGCAGCGGTCGACGTGCTGTCGGCCAATCGGCAAGCGGTGCCGTTCGGGGCGATCTACCTGGTGGATCCGGACGATGCGCAGGCTCGTCTGGTTGCCTCGTTCGGCATCGGCGAAGGGACTGCCGTGACACCGGCCGATCCGTTTGTGCTCGATGACAATCCGCCGGTGGCTACAGCAGTGGCTTCGGGCGCCCGAGGCCTGGTCACCGGTCTTCGCGAATCGATTCCGCGGGAGGCGTTCGAGCGCGGGCCGCTGGGCGACGAGGTACCCGACGCGGCGATGGTGCTGCCACTGAGCGTGAGTGGAGTGAGCCGACCGACGGCGGTAGCCGTGCTTGGCGTTAACGCCTACCGCGCGGTCGATGCCGTTTATTTGACCTTCTTCCAGCTC
>JBDTDN010000318.1:0-8007 GCA_039923055.1 Jatrophihabitantaceae bacterium | reverse complement strand
GACCTCAGCATGGCGCAACGCGTCTACGTGCACCCCTCAGCAAAAGATCTTGAACAAGGCCGAGACGCACTCACCGCGTTCCTCGGCGGCACACTCACCGGAAAAGCGTGAGATTCTGTGATATTTGAGCCTGCTTTTGAGCTAGTAACACCTGCGAAAGACTCACAGATGCCCGTATTTACTGGTCGGGGTGACAGGATTCGAACCTGCGGCCCCTCGCTCCCAAAGCGAGTGCGCTACCAAGCTGCGCCACACCCCGGACGCTGACGGTTCACCAGTCTACGGGCGCCCGGTACAGGCTCGACGCCGGAGCCGGTAATCTAGCTGTGCACGCGCGGTGCTCGCCCACCGCGCGAGCACTGCGGGCGTAGCTCAATGGCAGAGTCTCAGTCTTCCAAACTGATTGTGCGGGTTCGATTCCCGTCGCCCGCTCAGCTCGAACCGGCGCACAACCAGATGATCTCGGCCGTAGCAGCGGTTAGCCGCCGCACAGCCCGAGATCATCAATGGATCGGGGCGAAACCGAAGCCGACACCGGCGCGGACCAAGGGTAGATCGGCCATCGTCACGATGCCTGGCGCTGCCGCGCATACGGCCGGAATCGCGTTGACCGCGGCCATGGCTGTCGCGATGCTGGCCGCCCGTACGTGCTCCGCGATGGGCAGCGGACGCTCGAAACTGCCGATCGTAAGAAAATGCGTCCGCATCGACGGCTCGCCCTCGATCTCCAGCGTCCAACCGTCACGCGGCTTGGGCCAGTGCGACGGGTACTCGCCGCCAACAGTCCATAGCGTCTCGATCTCGACGAGCACCTGGCCTGAACGCCGACCCTGCCAGCGCCAGCGCTGCCCGGCCACGGTGCCGGCAGCGAGCAGCGTCCCGAAGATGTCGTGGTCGGATTCGGCCGGTACCAAGTCCACGCTGGTGGTGATCTCGTCGATGCCCGCGCCGAGGGAGTCCGCCAGCAGTTGCACCTGCTGCTTGAAGATGCCGCTGTTGAACCGTAGAAACTCACTCGCAGCCTCGCTCACCTGATCGGCGGACTGCCCGAAGCGCATGTTGTCGAATGTGATGTGGGTGCTCTCGTAGAACGTCCAGTCGGCACGCTCCTGCAGTCGGACCCGGTCGATGCGTCGGCTCATCCCGGACATCGCCAGGGGCAGTACACCGCTGAGCAGGCCCGGGTTCAGGCCCGTCCCGTGGATCGACGTTCCGCCACGCTCGCACGCCGCGACCAGCCGTTCGAGATCCGCTGCCGGCAAGGCCGGTGGGTAGAACAAGAACGCGGTCGTGACGACATTCTTTCCGCTCGTCAGCAGGGCGCAGACCTGCTCCAGCGAAGTATTCCGCGGCATGTACAACACACAATCGGCATCCAGTTCAAGCAATGCCTGGACATTGCGTGTGGCCAGAACGCCCACCGGTTCGCGCCCAGCCAGTACCCCGAGATCAGCGCCGTCCTTGTCCGGGCTGTGCACCCAACCCGCGACCAGTTCCAGGTCGGGACGATCCAGAACCGCCTGGATCGACTCCGCACCCTGCGCTCCGGTCGCCCACTGAATCACTCGATACGACATGGCACCTCCGGGGCATGTGCTCAGCCAAGCAACCGCTTGTCCGCAATCGACGCTAACCCATCGACGAATCAATTGATTGGCGACAAATGACTCGAACCCAATTGGACGCTGTCCGCCCACCCGGATAGATTCCGCCCGACTCACGATCTCCGCCTCGCATGACCTCGTCAGAGCCAGACCGCCGACCGATCGGACGTAGTTCATATGCACAAGCCCGCCCGCCTCTGCCTTGTCCTGCTGTCCATCGGCGCGGTCGCTCTGATCACCGGCCCGACCGGGGCCGGAGCCGATGACCAACCGAACGCCACGGCGAACCCGACATGCGGCGGCATCTCGATACCGAAGGCGGACGGCGGCACCTGGACGTGCACGTTCGACGACGAGTTCAACGGCACCGGCCTGGACCGTTCCACCTGGAACGTGGAGACGACGGCGGCCAGCCGCCTGACCGGCGGAGCGGCGTGCTTCCTCGACACCCCGCAGAACGTCTCAGTTGCCGACGGAACGCTGAACCTCACCGTCCGCAAACAAGCCCAGCCGATCCCCTGCACCAGTTCCAAGGGCACGACGATGACCGATTACACCAGCGGCATGGTCGACACATTCGGCACCTTCGCGCAGGCATACGGACGCTTCCAGGTCCGCGCCAAGCTTCCGGCGACGGCCATCCAGGGCCTACAGGAATCGTTCTGGCTCTGGCCGCAGAACCCGCAGGCGTACGGCCCGGTCTGGCCGATGTCCGGTGAGATTGACATCGCCGAGTCCTACAGCCGCTACAGCGACCACATGATCCCCTACGTGCACTACCTCAGTCTGGGACTGGATCCGAATGTCACGAGCTACGGCTGCGGAGTACCCGACATCGACCAGTTCCACACCTACACCGCGGTCTGGGACCCGACCTCGATCACGATCAGTTACGACGGTAAGACCTGCATCACGGACAACTGGGGCCTGCTCGGCGCGAGCGGCGGACAACCGTTCAACCAGTCGTTCATGATTGCGCTGACCCAGGCGCTCGGCATCGGCAAGAACGCCTTCATCCCGGGCACAACACCGCTACCGGCCACGACCAGCATCGATTACGTCCGGGTCTGGAAGTAGCCGGTCAGCGCGGCTTCACGGCTGTGGCACGACGACGCCACACGAGTGCGGACCAGTTCACCGCGGTCCCCAATACGATCAACACGATCAGTAGCGTCCGCCAGTAGTCGGTGGGCGTACCGGACGGAGCCAACTGGGTGCTGTCGCCGACCGAGCGCGCGTCGATCCCCGTAGCGGCAGCGGCAGCGGCATTCGGCCCCGTGACCCTGGTGTTGCCCGTGGTAGACGACGCTGCACCGCTGTTGCCCGTACCGCTGGCACCGTCGGCCCTGGCGTTGGCCGGCGGTACGGAGTTCGTAGCAACCGCCGCCCGGGGACGGTGCCGGGGGAACTCGATGACCTGCTGGAACGTCGGCCGGTTCTGCCAGTCGATCGCCGGTTGCCCGACCAGCCCCATGGCGCGGAAGTGGATCGCGTCGAAGATGGGCATCGCCTGTTTCGCGGCCTTGGACGCGGACGAGGCCGTCCACGCGGCAACTGACGACGAACCGTTCGCCTTCGTCAACGCGGCGTACGTCGTAGCTAGCGCCTTGTCGATCGACGCGTGACAGGTGGCCGGTCCACCGGTGCACTCGCGCGAGGTGATGACGCTGCTGAAGCCATCGGCCGGGTGCTGGCCGAGCAGTTGCTGCAGACTTGCGACCAGATAGCTCTCATAACCGCCGTCGTAGGCGCTGCCCAGATGCGCACCGCCGGAGTTCGGCGTGTTGACGAACTGCATCGGTAGAACGTTGTAGGCCTCGGCCGTCGCGCCGCCGTTGGAGCCTGCCGTGCCGGCCCCGCCCGCACCCAGAATCGAGTCGTACAGCGCGCGGATCAGGTTTGGCATCAGCTCGTCCGAGATCGCCACCGCTGCCGCCGACGCGTACTGCGTATCGCTCGGCTTCGTCTTGAGCCGATGTGCGCCGGAGTTCACCCACGTCTGGAGCTGGGCGATCATCGCCTTGACGCCCGCAGGCTCGGCGCGCCCGGACAGGTACTTCAGCAGCAACGGCAGCACCGTCACACCGTCCAGGTCCTGCGAGGCCGCCGTCTCCATCGCCTGGACCACGTTCGCGCGGGTCAGCTTGTCATGGTGTGCGGCGAACTGGTCCTTGAGCTGGTCGACCAGCATGACCGAGCGGTACACCTGTCCATAGCTGTACTGGTCGTCCGCCGCGGAGAAGCCGGGCGCCGGCTTGTTGTTCCAGCTGACGAAGAAGCCCTGCGGTGGGTTGATCTCCTGGACATGCTGGGCGGCAGGCAGATAGCCCTGCCACTCCGAGCCGCCGGTCCCCCAGGTCGGCAAGGACGGATTGACATTCGACGGCCGGATCGGGTCCAGGCCACTGACGTAGTAGCCGGTGTCCTTGTCGTCCACGTAAAACCAGTTGAACGTGAACAAGATCTTGGCAGTGCTCTGCATCCACGAGGTGACGTCATGAGTCAGCTTCGGCTCGCCCCAGCCGATGAATCCGACGACCGAGTCGATGTCGTGGTTGAACGTGGACCGCTGGTTGACAACCGCAACCGGCTTGCCGCCGGAGGTGGTCCAGCCCTGCACGACACCGTGGCCGGTCAGGTAGACCGTATGGTTCAGCTGAGCTGGCGCACCGAGGCCGCCGACCTTGGGCAGGGCGAACTCGTTGAACTTCTCCTTCACCATCGGAACGCACTTGCCATCGAACTCGTAGTACGCACCCTGCGCCGCAGGCGCCCCGCCCGCCGGGTTGCAGATGAGCTCGAGGCGCTGGTCGATCAGGTCGCTGCCGGCCGAGGTCGCCGACCATGCATAGTCCTGACCCCGACCGAGTTCGACCAGGCCGGTGCCGGGGAAGGACGCACCCTCGGCGTCGTAGTTGGGTGAGTGCAGATCGAGTTCGGAGAGGATCTGCGGTGCGTAGTAGGACACCTGCGGACCGAACACCGCGATCGGATGTCCGGCCGCGCTGTGGTCGGCGTTCACGACCAGCGCGTTGCTCATGTGCTTGGGCATGACGCCCAGCCCGTCGATGATCGACAGCGCGAGCAGGTTCGGCTTCATCAGGTTGCAGTTCGGATCGGTGCTCACCGGCCCACAGGTCAACGGTTTGCCCGCATCGGGCATCGCGGTGGTCGCCGGATTGATCTTGCCGGGGATCTCGTACGGGAACGACTTGTCCACGACGGTCGTGGCGGCCACCGGATCGTTGGCAGTGCGGAACTCGGCGAAGGCCTGGGCGCCGACCGTCGGGCCCATCGTCTTCTGCAGGTACTGCAGCAGCGCGGCGTTGGTCACCTCGGCGCCACCACCCCGCCCGAAGATGCCGCCGATCAACCCGGCGATAGCCACGACGTCCGCTACGGTCCACTTCTGCGGCACCAGATCCGGGGCGGCGGCGGCATAGTCCGCCGGCAGGATGAACAGGTTGCTGCGCACCTTGGCGATGTAGGCGTTCACGCCCTGGACATAGTTCTCGATCATCGCCTTGGCAAGCGCACCCTGCACGCCGTACTCCTTCGGCAGCGCGTCGACCTGAGCGATCGCCTGCGCCTGCGTGTACGGGGCGAGCAACAACTGGTCGTGGTCCATCTGCTCGAACTCGCAGGAACCGCCCATGAAGGATGCAAGGGTTCCCTCGCCGTAATGCCGCAGGACGTCCATCAGGAACAGCCGATCCTCGGCCTGGGCGTACCCCGCTCCGTAGGCGAGGCTCTCGTCGGTCTGCCCGTACACGTGCGGGACGTCGCTGGTGTCGCGGTAGATCGTGACGCCTGGGCCCGGCCGCTCGGTGCGGACGATGTCCTTCGGCAGCACGCCGAAGGACTCGTCGTTGTAGTAATCCGAAAGCGTGCTGTCTGTGACTGTCGAGGAGTTGTACAACAAGTTCTCATACTTGCCGAGTTGGTCATCGCTGTTCGCCGGTCGCTTGTGGCCCAACTCGAAGGACAACGCCTCACTGAGGGTGACCTGACCGTTCTCCCCGGGAGGCAGGATGCTCATCGCCTGCCCATCCGCGTAGTCATTTGCGCGGTAGGTCGGTCCGGGAGCGGACGCACCGCTCGGATCCACTCCGACGGGCGCAAGGACAGCGAGGGCGGTGGCGAGCACGGCCAGGCCCGCTACCAGACGCCGATGGGACGACCACTGCTGTGAACGTGACAAGAGAACCCCTACCGAGACAGAACGATTGACCATTGACGAACAACTCTGTACCCAGACGCTGCCGAACGCCAGTCGAAAATGCCGGCGGCCGGTGCATAGGGGGATCGGGCAGGATCAGAGGATGACCGATTCGGACTCAGGGCAGGCGCGGCGCCGACGCAGGCAGGTCACGCCGTCGCGCGAGACGGGGAAGCAACCAGGCTCCAAACAGAGTCGGGAGCGCGGCGAACGCGGGCTGCACGATCTGGTTGGCTGTGGGCCTTCGCAGGTGGGCGTGCAGGGCGCACTTCGTGCACGGGACGTGAACCGCCCGACCGACGAGGATCTTGCCGCCGCCGAACGCGACGTCGTGATCGTGCGACGGAACTGGAAACCGCCCGTCTGAAGCCGACCCTGGTCAGGTCGTCTGGTGACCCGCGATCGCGCCAGTCGCCTCGTACTCGGAGAGCATCGCGATCCGGCGGATGTGCCGTTCGCCCTGCGAGAACGGCGTGTTCAGGAAGATCTCGACGAAGCGCAGCATGTCGGCCTCGGAGTGATTGCGGGCGCCGAGGCTGATTACGTTCGCATCGTTGTGCTCACGGGCCAGTAGCGCCGTCTCATCGCTCCACACCAACGCCGCACGAACGCCAGTGACCTTGTTGGCGGCGATCTGCTCCCCATTCCCCGAGCCACCGATGACGATCCCCAGGCTGCCCGGTTCGGCGACAGTGCGCACGGCCGCGGTGATGCACGCCGGCGGGTAGTCGTCCTGAGCGTCGAACGTGGGTGCGCCGCAGTCGACTGCGTCGTGGCCCAGTCCCCGCAGGTGTTCGACCAGTCGCGCCTTGAGTTCGAAGCCGGCGTGGTCGCTACCCAGGAAGACGCGCATGGCGACCATGATGACAGGTTCGACCGCACCTCGTAGTTCCACTTCCCGAAGGGGGACGATAGGGGCGTGATGCTCGCGCTACCGGCCCCGACACCTGCTGCGCTACTCAGCCACTGGACTTGGCAGCCACTCGCAATCCTGGTCGCCGTCCTGCTGTGCGCCTGGTACCAGCGTGCAGTCCGTAGGTTGTCAAGGTCAGGTATTCGTTGGCCGGTTCGTTACTCGGTGCTGTTCGGGTTCGGCATCCTCACGCAGCTATGGGTCACCTGCGGGTTTCTGCAGGTGTACGCAAGTTCGCTCTATTGGGCCTGGACCTCGCAGACCCTTGCGCTCCTTCTCGGCGTGCCGGTGCTTTTGCTGGTCGGCCGGCCGTTTCATCTGGCCGAGGCCACCAGCCCTGGCGGGATGCTGCAAAGCGTGATGGGCAGTCGTCCGATACGCGTGCTCACCAAGCCACTGGTCGGTCCGGCAGTGTTCCCGGTAGTTGCAGCAGTGCTCTTTTTCGGTCCACTGCCTGCCTGGACGATCCAGGCGCCGGTGGTGGGATGGGTGGTGCAGATCGTGCTGCTGGCGCTGGGCGCACTGTTGCTGCTGCCGCTGCTCGGTCCCGAGGAGAACCTCACCAGCCTGGCCGTCGCAGGTGCGCTGATGTTCGGCATGATCGAGATGATCCTCGACGCGATCCCGGGCATCGTGCTGCGACTGCACCGCGGGCTCGTCACGTCCTACTTCGACCACCTCTCGGTACATCCGTGGACGCCCGGCCACCTGCACGATCAGCAAACCGCCGGCACCGTGCTCTGGGTCGTCGCCGAGGTGATCGACCTGCCGTTCCTACTGGTCGTGTTCCGTCGCTGGCTGCGGGCCGACGCCCGGGACGCGGCCCAGATCGATGCCGTCCTGGAAGCCGAACGCTCAGCGCGTGTCGCACTTGCCGCCTCGGATGGCCCTGGCAGTTCGGCAGTTGCCGACGGCCACCACGACTTGGTGGTTGGGCCGGCGGACGCACCGTGGTGGCTGCACGACTCGCGTCCGAACTGACTGACCGCCCTGTCCAATCAGAGTCCGAGATAACGCGCCATCGTGCGCAACTGATGGTCGAAGTAGGCATCGTAGTCGGTGATGGCATTTGTCAACCGACCGAACATCTCGAAGCTGAGCGTGCCGAACAGTTGCGCCCAGGCTGTCATTCCCCTGGCCAGCGCCGGTGCCGGGATGGCCTGGAAGCCGGGGGTGGCGCCCACCTGCTCCAGGTCCGCGCGAACCGCACGGGCCAGCCGTTCCGGCTGCGAAGGGACCAGAGCGCCGCGTTCGACACCGTCATGAAGGAT
>JBDTDN010000317.1:0-6109 GCA_039923055.1 Jatrophihabitantaceae bacterium | reverse complement strand
CTTGCGGGTGTTCACCTCGACGACGACGTGCCCGTCGAAGCCGCGCGCGGCGACGCTCTCCAGCACCTCCACGCACGGCTGATCGCCCCGCCCGGGGATCAAGTGCTCATCCTTGGTCAATCCGGTGCCGTCGGCGATGTGCACGTGGCTGAGCCGATCGCCCATCGCTGACAGCATTGCCATCGCATCGGACTTGGAGACGGCCGAATGGGACAAATCCAGCGTGTAGTCCGGGTACGGTTCCTCGCCGGATTCAGCTGCGGCGGCGACGTCCCAGGTCGGCTGGTAGGCCGACACCTCCCTGCCACGTACCCGTAGCGGGAACATGTTCTCGACCGCGAAGCGCACGTCGGTCTCGTTGGCCATGTTCTTGATGCCGCGCTGAAAATGACGGGCGTAGTCGCGCTGCCAGCGAAACGGCGGGTGCACGACAACTGTCTGCGCGCCGAGAAGTTCGGCGGCGAACTGGGCCTTCTGCAATTTCACCCACGGGTCGGTCGTCCACACGCGCTGGGTGATGATCAGACACGGGGCATGGACGGCCAGGATGGGCACCTGGTAGTGCTGGGACAGCCGCAGCAGCGCGTAGGGATCCTGGCTGATCGGGTCCGTCCAGACCATCACCTCGACGCCGTCGTAGCCCAGCTTGGCCGCCATTTCGAAGGCCGCGGCCGTCCCCTCCGGATAGACCGACGCGGTAGACAGGCCGACCTTCGCGCGGGACGGCCGCAGTGCGCGCGACGTGGGGCTCATGGCCGGGAGGGTAGCCGCTCGCGCTCTGTCAAGCGCCGGTGAGCCAGTCCAGGCGGCGCAGGATCACACCTTCGCGTAGCGCCCACGGGCAGACTTGGACCTCATCAACGCCCAATGCGTCCATCGCCTCCGCCGCAACAACTGCGCCGGCGAGCGTCTGATGCGCGCGGCCCTCGCTGACGCCGTCAAGCTCGGCCAGATCCGCCGCGGCAATCCGGGAGATGAACGCGGTGACCTGGGTCAAGCCGGTGCGCGTGAGGCTCCGACGTGCGCGCGGACCCGCCGAACTCGGCGCAGCACCGGCCAGTCGGGCCAGTGTGCGGAACGTCTTGCTCGTCGCGATGACCCGGTCCGGCGCTCCGGCAGCGAGAAGTTGCTTGGCAGGCGCGGCCAGTTCAGCCCGCACGTGCTCACGCAAGTGCGCGATTTCCGCCTTGGTGGGCGCGGGCCTACTTGGGGAGGGATCGGGGCGGAACCATTCGCGGGTCAGCCGAGCCGAACCGAGCGGGACCGAGATCGCCACCGTCGGATCCTCGTCCTCGCCGGCCGCGAGCTCGAGCGAACCGCCGCCGATGTCCAGGCAGACCAGATTTCCGGCGCTCCAACCCAACCAGCGCCGGACTGCGAGGAACGTCAACCGAGCCTCGTCCTCACCGGTCAGCACGCTTAGCTCCACACCGGCTTCGCGCGCGACCCGGTCGAGCACCTGCGCACTGTTACCGGCATCGCGCACAGCCGACGTGGCGAATGCGAGCAGTTCGTCGCAGCCCAGTGCCTTGGCCTGTTTACGCGCGCTGGTTGCCGCCGTAACGAGCCCATCGGCTCCGGTCTTGGTGAGGTTGCCCTTGGCGTCGATGTGCTCGATCAGGCACAGCACCGACTTGTCCGAATGCTGCGGCGTCGGCTCTGCACCCCGGTGCGCGTCGACGATGAGCAGATGAACGGTGTTGGAACCAACGTCAAGCACCCCGAGCCGCATGCTGCGAAGACTATTACGCTCTTCCTCGTGCCCGTACATACAGACGAAGTGCCACTCGACTTTGCCCGCGAATGGATCGACTTCCCCGATCCCGCCGACGGGTCCCACTGGTTGCGCGTGGATCTCACCTGGCTCTGCTCGCGCTGGACGTGCATCTTCGGGCGCGGCTGTCACGGCACCGTCGCCGGTCAGGCGGATACCGGCTGCTGCAACCACGGCGCCTACTTCTCCGACAAGGCTGACGAGAAGCGGGTGCGTGCGTTCGCCGACGAGCTCACTGACGACGACTGGCAGTTGCGGTCCCACGCCGTGGTAGCCGGCAAGAAGAAGCTGGCCATCTTCGAGAAGGCGCCCGCCCCGCACGCGGGAGGCACCGGCACCGACGACGACGAGAACCGGCGCAAGACCCGCGTCGTCGACGGCGCCTGCATCTTCGCCAACCGGGACGGGTTCGCCGGCGGCATCGGCTGCGCGTTGCACGGGCTGGCGTTGCGGCTCGGGCTGAACCCGCTGGAGACCAAGCCGGAGGTGTGCTGGCAGCTACCCGTACGCCGCGAGCAGGACTGGGTGGATCGGCCGGACGGCACCCGCATTCTGCGCTCGACGATCTCGGAGTTCGACCGGCGCGGTTGGGGCGAGGGTGGACACGATCTGGACTGGTACTGCACCTCCGCGCCAGAGGCCCATGTCGGCGGCGAGCCGATGTACCTGTCCTACAGCGCCGAACTGATCGCACTCATCGGCGAGCCGACGTACGACGAACTGGCCCGCGTCTGTGCCCGGCGCCTGGAGCTCGGTCTGGTCGCCGTCCACCCCGCGACCGCCGCAGCTCAGTCAGCGCGAGCGCCCATCGTGTCCGGCTAACCCCGGCGGACGGAGCGCAGCATGCGGCAGACCGAACATTCGTGTCACGATCGTCCCGTCACCATCTGTTCACAACGGCCGCGTCGACCTAGGCGGCACCGGGCTCTGCGGTGACGGATCGCGCGTCTGCATGAACGCGAGGTAGTCGGATCGTGAACGTCGAACCTTGACCTTTGACACTGCGCACGTTCACCGAGCCCAGGTGGTTGGTGATGATGTTCCGCACGATCGCCAGGCCAAGGCCGGTGCCGCCGGTCGCGCGCGAACGGGCCGGGTCGACGCGGTAGAAACGTTCGAAGATCCGATCCAGGTCGGCGTCGTCGATGCCCAACCCCTGATCGACCACGGTGATATCGACGACCGGCCGGGCCTGGTGGTCGGTCGATCCACTTGCCCGGACGATGACTCGCGTACCAGTCCCGCTATACGCGACGGCGTTCTCGACGAGGTTGGCCACCGCGGTCGTCAACTGCTCCTCGTTCCCACGGACCACCAGGTCCGGATCGTTGCTGACCTCGATCTCGATACCGGCCTGCTCGGCGGCGACCCGGCTGCGACCGACGGCGTCATCGACCAGCGCTTGAACCTCGACCCCAGTGGCCCCGGGCATCGGATCGACGCCCTGCACGCGGGACAGTTCCATCAATTCCTGGACGAGCCGGGTCAACCGGGTTCCTTCGTGCTGCATCCGGCCGGCGAGGCGTGCCACAACCTCCGGGTCGCCCGCCGCGTCCTGCACCTGCTCCGCAAGCAAGGTCAGTGCCCCGACCGGCGTCTTGAGCTCGTAGGAGACGTTGGCGACGAAGTCTCTGCGCACGGCTTCCAGCCGCCGTTGCTCGCTGACGTCCACGAGCAACAGGCCGACCGCATCCGCGCCATCTGTGTCATGCAGCGGCACCGCGGTCACGGCGACACCGATCGGCTCGCGTCCGAGGCGGCTCATCGGCAGGTCCACGGACTCGCTGACCGATTCGGTGCGGAATCGGGCACGGTGGACAAGGTCGAGAATCGGCTCGAAGCTGAGCTGATCGGTGTCCACCAGATCCATGGCCCGAGCGCTTGGATTGACCAGCACGACCCGATCCTCGGCGTCCACGACGATCACGCCGGTGTCCAGAGCCGCGAGGACGTGCGAGGAAAGCCTCGGTAATTGCGGCAGTTGCGAGCGCACCGACGTAGGGTTTTCGTCCGCTATCTCCGACCTTGCACCGCGACGTGCGAGCGTCAGCCCGATGCCGACCCCGATACCGAGGCAGAGCACACCGAGCACGATCGCAAAAGCCAGCATGCTGACGATCCTACGGAGGCCGCGTGCCGGGATGTTGTCGGCGGATCGTTCACCCGTCCAGGGGCTGCTCGATCAAGCCGTGAACTACTTCTTGCCCTGATTGGCGACTGCCTCCATGGCTGCCTTGGCGGCATCGGGATCCAGGTACTCGGCCGGGTGAGTCGGCAGGAGCGTCACCGGGTCCAGGTCGTACCGCAGCGGGATGCCGGTCGGGACGTTCAGCGCAACGATCGCCTCGTCGGACAGCTTGTCCAGGTGCTTGATCATCGCGCGCAGCGAGTTACCGTGCGCGACAACCAGGACGGTCGAATCGCGGCGCAGGTCAGGCACGATCGCGTCGTACCAATACGGCAGTAGTCGCTCTACGACGTCCTTCAGGCACTCGGTGCGTGGAACGCTTTCTAGCAGGTCCGCGTACCGCACGTCGTGCACCTGGCTGTACCGGTCGTCATCGGCCAGTGGCGGCGGCGGGGTGTCATACGAGCGGCGCCACAGCATGAACTGATCCTCGCCGAACTCGGCGCGCACGGCGGCTTTGTCCTTACCCTGCAGGGCACCGTAATGCCGTTCGTTCAAACGCCAAGAACGACGCACCGGGATCCAGTTCCGGTCGGCCGCGTCCAACGCGAGGTTCGCGGTACGGATCGCCCGACGCATCAGTGAGGTGTGCGCGACGTCCGGCAGCACGCCGTGCTCGGCCAGCAGCGCGCCGCCCCGCCGCCCCTCTGCCTCGCCCTTCGCCGTCAGGTCCACGTCGACCCAGCCGGTGAACAGGTTCTTGGCGTTCCAGTCGCTCTCGCCGTGGCGCAGCAGGATGAGTGTCGGCACGCAGTCATCCTCGCACTACAGATCGGGACGCCTGCCAGGCACCTGTCGGAGGTCCTACTCCCCGATCACGCCGCGGAAAGCCTGCAGGTTGGCCAACGACTCACCGTTCTTCACCCGCCAGGCCCACTCACGGCGGATGGACGAGCCGAAACCCAACTCGAGCAGGGTGTTGAACGTGCCGTCGGAATACTCCAGCACCGAGCCGAGGATGCGGTCCACCTCGTCGGCGTCGATCGCGGCTAGCGGCATCCGCCCGTTCAGGTACACATCACCCGAATCGTCGATCGCCCAGGAGACCGCGTACATCCGGGCATTGCGCTGCAGCAGGAACGCATAGACCTTCTCGTGGTTCTCGTCGGGCTTGCGCATGACGAACGCCTCGATCTCCAGCGAGTGCGCACCGACGGTCAGCAGGCACGCCGTCTTCAGCCGCTTCTCCCCTGGCAGCGCGACCGCGAAGGATCGCTCGTCCAGCCGCTCGTGCTCCAGTTCCTGCTCGCGCAGGTAGTTCTCGATGACCTCGATCGCCGTCATTGCGCGACCGTAGCGAGCGTGGTGGAGATGGCGGTAATCGCTTCCCGATAGGCCACGAGCAGGCCGTCAGCCGTGCGCTGCCAGGAGAAGCGTCCGGCGTGCTCCCGAGCACCGCGGGCCATCGTGTCGCGGGCGTTGCGGTCGGTCAGCAGTTCGCCGAGCACCTTGGCCCACATCGTCGGATCATGACCGTCGATCAGAACGCCGGACACCCCGTCGTCAACGGCTGTGGTCAGGCCGCCGACGGCAGCGGCCACCACCGGCGTGCCGCAGGCCTGCGATTCCAACGCGACCAGGCCAAATGATTCGTTGTAGCTGGGCACCACGGTGAGGTCGGCGGCACGGTAGTACTCGGCGACCGTCGCACGGTCCGCAGGCGGTACGAAGCGGACGGTGCCAGCCATTTCCAACTGGTCGGCGAGGCCGGTCAGCCAACTCGGCTCGGCGAGCCCGGATCCACTCGGTGCACCGAGCACCACGACCTGCAGATTCGGGACCTCGTTACGCAGCAGGGCCGCCGCACGCAGCAGCACGTCCGGTGCCTTCAGCGGCTGGATTCGGCCGACGAACAGCAGCGTCGGCGCGTTCGGGTCCAGTCCGAGGCGACGACGCGCCCGCTCGGCCGAGCCGGGTGTGAACATCTCCAGGTCGACGCCAGGGGCAATAGTGCGGACTCGCTCGGGGTCGGCGTCGTACAACCGAACCAGTTCGTCCGCTTCCTCATGGGTCGAGGCAATCAGTCGATCCGCTTCGGCGACGACCTGCTCCTCGCCGATGACCCTAGCCCTTGGTTCGGGGCAATCCCCCTCCGCCAAAAGGGCATTCTTCACCTTGGCCAGCGTATGTGCGGAGTGGACGAGAGG
>JBDTDN010000316.1:0-7707 GCA_039923055.1 Jatrophihabitantaceae bacterium | reverse complement strand
AGCGCGATGTTCTTGGGCACCATCTCGCCGAGCACCATGTGCGCGTACGACACCAGGATCAGCGCGAACACGAACGCGACCGGGTGCAGCAGCGCTTGCGGAAGGTGCATCGTCGTGAACAACGATTTCAGCACGCGCGATAAAGACGGCTCGGCCACCGCGCCGAGGCCGAGCGAACACGCCGCGATCCCCAGCTGCGAACCAGCCAGCATCCGGGGTAGCGACCGAAGTTGGGCCAGCGCCGCCCGAGCCGCGCGGCCCGATCGTCCTTTGACCGCGGCGAGCGGTTCGAGCTGATCGCGGCGTGCGGTGATCAACGCGAACTGGGCGGCTACGAAGAAGGAGTTGCCGAGCAGAAAGAGCATCGCGGCGAACAGGCTCATTGGATTACCTTGCGTCGAGCTACCTGGCCCGCGAAGCGGAACTGGGGGTCCCCCCGCCAAGGAAGGCGTAGCCGGTGGGGGAGCGCGCTCACTCCGGTTCTCATCCCGGTTGCCCGCCGGCCCGCTGTGCGCCTGCCGGTTGAACCTCGATGCGATCGACCCGGCGCGCATCCATCCGGCTGACCCGCAAGTGCCAACCGTCCAGTTCGATCGCGTCACCGACGTCCGGCACCCGTCCGAGCCGTTCCAGCACAAGCCCGGCAACGGTGTCGAACGGGCCGGCCGGTGCCTCGATGGCAAGCAGATCGGCGAGGGTGTCCTTGTGCAGTTGGCCGGACACCGACCAGCGTCGATCTCCGCGCAGTACGACCTCGGGGATCTCGGCGGCGTCGTGTTCGTCGCGGATCTGCCCGACGAGTTCCTCGATCAAGTCCTCCATGGTGACCACGCCCGCGGTGCCACCGTATTCGTCGACGACCACACCCAGTTGCATGCGTCCGCGGGACAGTCGCTGCAGTAGGGCGTCGCAGTCCAGCGACTCCGGCACGCGCACGGGATCGACCATGAGCGAACGGATCGCGGTGTCGGCCCGCTGCTCGCGCGGCACCGCGAAGCCGTGCTTGACGTGGATCACGCCGACCACGTCGTCCAGATCCTCGCCCTGAACGGGAAATCGTGAGCGGCCGGACGTCCGTGCCGTCGAGAGCAATTCGTTGATGCTGTCCTGCTCGCGCAACGCCACAACACGCACCCGCGGCGTCATGATGTCGGCCGCCGTCTTGGTACCGAAGGACAGCGCTCGCCGCAACAGTTCGGCAGTCGGCGCGGCCAGCGAACCCTCCTGCGCCGACGAAGCAATGATCGTCGCGAACTCGGTCGGCGTTCGAGCGGCACGCAGCTCCTGCTTCGGCACAATGCCGAGTGCCCGCACAATCGCATTGGCCGTGTTGTCGAACAGCCGGATCAGGGGACGGCCAGCGCGTGCGAATCCGCGTTGGATCGGGACGATGATGCGAGCCACCTGTAGCGGCCTGGCGATGGCCAAGTTCTGCGGCAACAACTCGCCGAACAGCATCTGCGCCCCAGTGGCAAGCACGAGGGCCAGCACCACGGCGATCGCGTCGACCGAACCGTGCGGCAGGCCGACCGAGCGCACCACGGGCCGCAGTGCGGTTGCGACGACGGGTTCGGCGACGAATCCCAGCAGCAGTGAGCAGACCGTGATACCCAACTGTGCGGCAGAGAGCTGGTAGGACAGCTCACGGACCGTGCGCTGAACCACCTGCGCCCGATGGTCCCCGGACTGTGCCCGCCTGCTCAGCTTGGCGCGGTCGACGGAGGTGAGCGAAAACTCGGACGCGACGAAGAACGCGTTCGCCCCGATCAGGGCGAGCAGCGCCAACCAGCCGAGTGCCGTCAGCACGATCGGTCAGCTACGCAGTTGTGCGCCGAGAGCCTGGGCAGCGCTTTCGACCGCGCTGTCCCGCGACACGGTGGCCTGCTCGACGGTCAGCGTGCGGTCGGGCGCGCGGAACCGCAGCGCGAACGCCAGCGACTTCATGCCGGTACCGATTCGTTCGGCGTTGGCGTAGACGTCGAACAGCTGAACCGATTCGAGCAGGTCGCCGGCACCTGCTCGCAATGCGTGTTCCACGGCGGCAGCGCCGACATCTTGACCGACGACCAGCGCGACGTCCAGCAGCACCGGCGGGTACCCCGAGATGGTCGGCGTCAAGGCCGGCCCGGGAGGTGGGACGAGGTCGAGGTTCAGCTCCATCGCGCAGGTGCGCTCAGGCAGTCCCAGCGCGACCAACACCCGTGGATGCAGTTCACCGGCGTGGCCGATGATCTGGCCGTCGAGCAGCAACTCGGCGCAGCGTCCCGGGTGCCACGGCGGGTAATTGACCGGTCGGATGTCGAAGCCGGTGCGCGCGGCTCGGGCGATGACGCGCGCCGCGTGGATGGCGTCGGACCAGGTTGCCGCCCGCGCCGGACCCCACCAGCCCTTACGCTCCAGATCGCCACAGAACACGGCCGCAACGTGTCGTGGCTGAACGGGGATCGCCGCATTCATCGCCTCGAGTTGCGCGTCCGTCGGACGCTGGTCGACGCCCGGCCGCGGCGCCCTGCTCGTGCTCGTCCTGGGCAGGAAGACCAACCCCATCTCGAACAGGGCGAGGTCGTGGGCACCCCGTCCGACGTTGCGTTGCAGGGTCGTCAGCAATCCCGGAAGCAGGGACGTCCGCAGTTCGGGCTCGGCTTCGGACAGCGGATTGGCCAAGCGAGCCGCCGCACGGCGCGGATCGTCGGCCGCCAGTCCGAACACCTCGTGCATACTCGCCGCGACGAACGGCGGGGACAACACCTCGGTGCAGCCGTCGGCGGCAAGTGCTCGCGAGACCGCGCGCCGACGCTTCTGTTCCTCGTTGAGTCCGCCACCGGGTGGTGCGATCGGCAACTGCGAGGGGATCTTGTCGTAGCCCTCCAGGCGCGCAACCTCTTCGACCAGATCGGCCGGGTCGGTGAGGTCCGGCCGCCAGGACGGTGGCCGGACCTGCAGGATGTCCACGCCATCGACACGGCAGCCGACCTCGATGAGCCGAGCCACGACCGTGCCGCGGTCGATCGGCATACCGACGAGTGCCTCCGGGCGTGAAGCAGGCAGCGTGATCGTCACCGGTGCCGGGCCATCCCCGACGACGGTGCGGCCACCGGTCGCTGTCGCTCCCCCGTGCTCGACGAGCAGATCGACGCAGCGCTGCAATGCCACACCGGCGATCTGCGGATCGACGCCGCGCTCGAATCGTTTGGCCGCCTCGCTGGGCAATCGATGCCGACGTACCGCCCGTGCAATCGCGGTCGGTGAGAAGTGCGCCGCCTCCAGCAGCACCGCTGACGTCGATGCACCGATCTCTGTCGATGCACCGCCCATTACGCCGGCCAGTCCGATCGGACCGCTGTCGTCGGTGATCAGCAGGTCATTGGTGTGCAGGGTGCGGACGGCGTTGTCCAGGGTCGTGAGCTTCTCGCCCGGCCGCGCACGACGCACGACGATCGGACCAGCCAACCTCGCACAGTCGTACGCGTGCAGCGGCTGACCGGTCTCCATCATCACGTAGTTGGTGACGTCGACGGCCAGCGAGATCGGCCGCATGCCCGCCTGCCGCAGCCGCGCTCGCAGCCACTCCGGTGTCGTCGCGGCCGGGTCCAGGCCGGTGACGGCGCGCATGGAGAAACGATCACAGCCGGTGATGTCGTCGATCCGGACGTCCCAGACGCTGGCGTCGTCCTCCAGCACGCGCACCGAATCGGCGACGTCGTGGAAACTGGTGCCGAGCGCGCTGGCGGCTTCCCGCGCAAGGCCACGCATCGACAGGCAGTACCCGCGATCGGGCGTCACTGCGATCTCCAGCACCGCATCGCGCAGGCCGAGCACATTCAATACGTCGTCACCGGGCGTGGCCGAATCGGGCGGCAGTACAAGGATTCCTCCTCCGCCTGCTGCGCCCGCACTGACGGGGAGACCTCCGCTGTGGTCATCGCCGATGCCCAGCTCACGGACCGAGCAGATCATGCCGTCGGACACGTGCCCATACGTCTTTCGGGCCGCGATCGCGAAGCCCCCGGGCAGCACGGCTCCTGGCAGGGACGCGGCGATCAGATCCCCGACCGCGAAGTTGCTCGCACCGCAGACGATGCCGCGTGGCTGGGCCTCGCCGACGTCAATCTGACACCAGCGGATCGTTTTGCCGTTCTTCTGCGGCTCGGCATCGAAACTCAGCACGCGGCCGACAAGGATCGGTCCGGTGAGCGCGTCGGCCGATGCCGACACGTTCTCGACCTCCAGCCCGACCCGGATGAAGGCCTCGCCTAGTTGTTGCGCGGTTAATCCTTCGGGCAGCTCGACCTGATCGGCCAGCCACGCCATAGGCACATGCACTACTCCACCGCCGGGCACGTCAGCCCTCCGTTCCGAAAGCCTGGGTGAACCGGACGTCGCCCTCGATCATGTCGCGCATATCGGCGGCGCTGTTGCGGAACATCATCGTGCGTTCAATGCCCATCCCGAACGCGAAGCCGCTGTAGCGATCCGGGTCGATGCCGCACGCTACGAGCACGCGCGGGTTGACCATGCCGCAGCCGCCCCACTCGATCCAGCCGGAACTACCACACGTGCGACACGCCAGGTCCGGGTTGCCGACCGAGTCGCCTCGGCACACGAAGCAGAGCAGGTCCGGTTCGGCGCTCGGCTCGGTGAACGGGAAGTAGGACGGGCGCAGGCGGGTGATGATGCCCGGGCCGAACATCGCCTCGGCCAGATGATCGAGCGTGCCCTTCAGGTGTGCCATCGTGATGCCCTCGTCGATTACCAGGCCCTCGAGTTGGTGGAACACCGGAAGGTGCGTGGCATCGAGTTCATCGGTGCGGAACACCTTGCCGGGGCAGATGATGTAGATCGGCGGCTTCCGCTCGAGCATGGTGCGGATCTGCACCGGCGAGGTGTGCGTACGCAGCACGACGCCGGAGTCCTCGGCGCCGACGAAGAAGGTGTCCATCATCGATCGGGCCGGATGATCCGGGCCCATGTTCAGCGCGTCGAAGTTGAACCAGTCCGCCTCGGCCTCCGGACCCTCGGCGACCTCCCAGCCCATCGCGGTGAACGTGTCGGCGATGCGCTCCTGCAGCGTGGTCAGCGGGTGCCGCGCACCGACGAGGCGACGGTCGGACGGCAGGGTGACGTCGACGGTCTCCTCGCTCAGGACCCGCGCGTCCCGTTCAGCCTCGAGGTCGCCCTGACGCTTGGCCAGCGACATGCTCACCTGACCACGGGCTGCGCCGACGCGCTGGCCGGCAGCCGCTCTGGCCGCCGGTGGCAGTGCACCGATCTCGCGGTTGGCCAGCGCCAGTGGCGACTTGTCACCGGCGTGCGCCAGGCGCGCCGTCTTGAGCTCGTCCAGCGTGGTGGCTGCCGCAAAGGCCGCAGTTGCTGCGGCGATGTCAGCGTCGATTGCCTCG
Source organism: Jatrophihabitantaceae bacterium (assembly GCA_039923055.1). Lineage (GTDB taxonomy): Bacteria > Actinomycetota > Actinomycetes > Mycobacteriales > Jatrophihabitantaceae > DASXYU01. Next base: position 2,308 of record JBDTDN010000316.1, on the reverse strand, counting down.
GGCAGCAGCGCGCTCACCTCGACCGGGTCGAAGTTCTGGTTGGGCATGCCGGACACGTCTCCCCTGGCTACGGATGAGGCACAAGTCTATGGGCAGCCCGTTCACACTTTGACCCCGCTATCGGCGTGATCGGCGCTGATTTACACCGATGGCAGGGGGTCCCCCGCTTGCGAGGGAGGTCAAAGTCGCTGGGCGCGGGCGCTGGCGTACAGGCAGACCGCGGCGGCCGCGGCGAGATTCAGGCTTTCGGCACGGCCGTGGATGGGCACTCGGACCGTAACGTCAGCGGCGGCCAGCACCGATGTTGGCAGACCACGCGCCTCGTTGCCGAACAGCCACATGCCCGGTCCGGCCAGGGTGCCGTCGGCGATCAGCTCGTCCAGATCACGTGTACCGGCACCCGTGGTGGCAAGTGTCGTCAGGCCGGCGCCGGTGGCGGCGGCGAGCGCGTCCTGGATCGCAACGTCGACGACGACATCGAGGTGGAAGATGCTACCGGCGCTCGCGCGTACCGCCTTGCCGTTGTAGACGTCCACACCGCCGGCAACGATGACCAGCCCTGCGCCGGCTGCATCTGCCGTACGCAAAATCGTCCCGGCATTGCCGGGATCGTTCGGCTCGACCAGCACCGCAACCAGCTGGGGCTTTCGGTCCAAGGCAGTCACCAGCGGCACGTCTACCGTCCGACAGACAGCGATCAGGCCCTGTGGCGTGACCGTTTCCGACAGCGCCGCTGCAGAGCGGTCGCTGATCGGCGACCAATCGACGCCGCTCAACAAATCGGCGTTGTGGTCAGCCGCGTCGACCGTCGCGAACAACTCGACAAGGACATCGGCAGCCAACGCCTCGCGGACCACCTGCACGCCCTCGGCAAGAAAGAGCCCGGCCTCGCGGCGCGCCTGCCGTTTGGTGAGACGGCGGGCGGCCGCGAGCCGGGCGTTCTGCTCGCTGAGCAACAGGGAAATGACTACGCAGCGGGCGACTGCGCGGCTGCGCCGCCGATACCCTCGGCCTGCACAGCCGCGCGGGCCACCTCGACGAGCGCGGTAAAGGCAGGCGCGTCGTTGACGGCGAGGTCGGCGAGAACCTTGCGGTCGACAGTGACGCCGGCCAGTCGCAGACCCTGGATGAGGCGGTTGTAGGTCATATCGTTCGCGCGGGCAGCCGCATTGATGCGGGTGATCCACAGCTGGCGGAAGTCGCCCTTGCGCTGCTTGCGGTCGCGGTACTGATAGGTGGCCGAGTGGAGCAGTTGCTCCTTGGCCTTGCGGTACAGACGCGAGCGCTGGCCACGGTAGCCACTGGCGGCTTCGAGAGTGCTACGGCGCTTCTTATGGGCATTCACTGCCCTCTTGACGCGTGCCACGGTAATTCCTCGGGTGTTCGGGCCGTCCGGTCAGAGCCTGGACGACGGGGGACGGCGGGTGGACAACAGCGGTAGAGCCGCGAATTAGCGGCCGAGCAGCTTCTTCACGCGGCCGCGGTCGGCCGCGGAGATCTCCTCGGTGCCGGACAGGCGCCGGGTGATCCGCGAGGACTTGTGCTCGAGCAGGTGACGCTTGCCGGCGCGCTCGGTCAGCAGCTTGCCGCTGCCGGTCACCTTGACGCGCTTCTTCATCCCGCTGTGGGTCTTGTTCTTAGGCATCTGTGGCCGGTCCTATTCGGTCGGTTCTGTCGACGCGGGTGCCGCTATGGCTGCGTCGTCGGTTCCCGGTTCGTTCTCCCGGGGGGCTCTGGTGATCTTCGTACTTCTATGTGGCGCAACGACCATGATCATGTTGCGGCCGTCCTGCTTGGGCGAGGACTCCACGATGCCCAGCTCCTGGATGTCATCGGCCAGACGCTGCAGCAGTCGGTATCCAGTTCAGGGCGGGACTGCTCGCGGCCACGGAACATGATCGTGACCTTCACCTTGTCACCGGCCTTCAGGAACCGCTCGACGTGACCCTTTTTGGTCTCGTAGTCGTGCGAGTCGATCTTCGGGCGGAGCTTCATCTCTTTGATGACGGTGTGCGCTTGATTGCGACGGGCCTCGCGTTCCTTCTGCGCACTCTCGTACTTGAACTTGCCGTAGTCCATGAGCTTGCAGACGGGCGGGCGAGCCATCGGCGCGACCTCGACGAGATCCAGATCAGACTCGGCAGCCAGCTCAAGGGCCTTGCCGATCGGCACGATGCCGACCTGCTCGCCCTCGGGGCCGACAAGTCGGACCTCGGGTACGCGGATCCGGTCGTTGATCCTGGGTTCAGAACTGATGGGACCTCCTTGGTCGGTACTTCTGTCGTGCGGCACCACCGCCGTCATACGA
>JBDTDN010000315.1:0-4531 GCA_039923055.1 Jatrophihabitantaceae bacterium | reverse complement strand
CATCACCGGTGGTGGCGACGTAGGCCCGCCGGATGGCCCGGCGCGACATGGTGTCCTCCAGGGGTGCGCCGTGGACCGTCAGCAGATGGATCCGGCCACCGGGCGGAATCCCCGGGCCGCTCGGCGCGATCGCCCCGTCGACGACCCAGCCGCTGCCGACCCCGGTCCCGAGCGTGAGCCCAACACAGCGATGCGCTGAACCGAGAACGCTCGATTCGCCCAACGTGCTCGATTCCCCGAGCGTGAAGGCGTCCGCGTCATTGACGAACGTGACGCTGCTGGCGCACAGGCTGCGAGCCAGCGAGGTACCGACGTCCACGCCGTCCAGAGCCTCGAACTTGCCGACGCCGTGGAAGAGCCCGACGCCGTGCGCGTAGTCGAACGGATCCGGCATCGCGATGCCCCAGTTTGATCCGTCGTGGACGCCGAGCGCGATGCCGGCGTTCGTGAACGTGGTCAGAATCCTGGCCGCATCGGCGGTGCTGTCCAAGGTGGTGCGTATCGGTGGCGCAGTGAGCGTTCGGTCATCGGTGTCGATCACGGCGGCAGTGACGTGGGTGCCACCGATCTCCAGGACCGGGACGGTGCTCATGCAAGGAATTGTGTCAGCACGCCTGGCAGGGCCGCATCGGCGAACCCGATCGCCTCGGCGGGCGCCACGTCCCCGATCTCGTACTTCTGCCGACCGGCGGCCGTCGTCGCCACCAACGTGCTCAATCCCAGCCTGCGCTGGAAGAAGCTACTGCGGATGTTCCAGCCGATCACGCCGTTGCTCTGGATCGCGCAGCGTCGGCGCACAATCGAGCCGAAGCGCGTGACCACGAAACCGTCGACCAACGCGTGCCCGAGACTGCGATAGCGATCCAGACCCAATGGCACGCCCATGAGGATCGGCAGCAATGTCAGATACAGCAACCAATCCGGCCAGGCGGCGAGCCAGACGATCACGCACAAGAGCAACCCAATCACGACGGCCACACTCAGGGCTCGCGTGATCCGTCGTCGGCGCGCAGCGACGGGATGCCGAGATAACTCGACGGTAAAGGGCGTGGGCGATTCGACGACGGTGCTGGCGACCCGGACGGCCTCGGCGCGTGGCGCCGGCGGTAGCAGGATCTCCCCGCCCCGTTCGGCGCCGCGGCCCACCCGCAGGCCGGTGGCGATCGCCAGGCAGCGGGCACCCCCGACCGAGCGCAGCAGCAGCGGTTCGGAAAGTTCGGCACCGAGCAGTCGGCGGCGTTCGATGCTCGTCGCGCGAGCGGTGAGCAAGCCACGCGAGACGTGCAGCGTTCCGCCGCGGTGCCGAGTTAGGCGGAAGTGCCAGAAGGAGAGCACGTAGCCGACCGTGGAGGCCAGCGCGATGAAAATGAGCACGGCGACCAGCACGACGAGGATGTCCCAGCCGAGCGGCCACCGCTGCAGTTGATCCGCTACCACGCGGTAGGCCTTGATGCTGCGCAGATTCACCCTGCCCTCGTTGACCACCCGCCACAGCAACCCGAGCAGCGCGAGTCCGGCCACCGCACCGGTCAGCGTGAACGGCGCATATCGCAGCCAGGCCGAATCGACACGGGCCAGTTCGTGCTCGGTGCTGTGGTCTTGTACCTCGTCCTGAATGAGTACTGCCGCATCGAGTTGTCCCGTGGGTTCCTCGCGGTGCAGCAATTCGCTGCGCAGCGCGTCCGCGGCGGGTGCGGTCAGCCCGTCCAACAGCAATCGGTTCCGGCCCTTGCGATCCGAGGTCCCGGTACCGATCGCGACTCGGGCCAATCCGAGCACCCGGTGCAGCAGGTGCGAGGTGACATCGACGGTGCGGACGCGATCGGTCGGCGCGGTCAGGGTTCGCCGACGCAGCAGCCCGTGGCGCAACTGGATCTGCTCTGTGGTGATCCGATAACGAGTAGTGACCCAACGCAGCAGCGCGAAGGCGACGACTACCGCTGCGATACCCAGGCTCCACCTGGACCCGCTCCCGCTACCGTGTCCGGCCAGAAATGCGCCAAGGATTGCCGGTAGGGCTTTGCCGACCTCGATCACGGGGTGCACCAGGAGCATCCGCGGGCTGAGTCGGCGCCACTCGTTGGTTGGGGGAGCGAGGACAGCACTGTTCGGATGCGGTCCCGTCATGTGCCATCACCGGTGGCGCGCTGGGTCCGAACCGTCAGTTCTTCTACCAACGCGTCCGCCATCGCGCGGTCGAGTCCGCGGATCTTCAACGGTCCGGCCGCCGAAGCCGTCGTCACCGTGACGTTCGTGAGGCCGAAGACCTGCTCAAACGGACCGCGCTGGGTGTCGACCGTCTGGATGCGGGCGATCGGCGCGATCCGACGTTCCTGGTTCAGCCATCCCGATTGCGTGTAGACGGCGGCGTCGGTGGCTTCCCACCGGTGTATCCGGTATCGCCACCGGGGCATGACGAGCAGGTGGGCCAGCGCCAGGATGATCGTCGCACTGACGAGTGCGACTGACCGAACTGCCGAGGAGTTGACGCAGACGATCGTCTCGAGTGCGCCCACGACGACCCAACCGGCGAAGGCGCGGACCGTCCAGTAGAGCTTCGCCCGCGGGCTCACCAGATTGGCCGGTTCGCGCAATCGCAGCTCGGTATCGGTCACGACTTCATCCTGCCTGTCGGCGCGGTCGCGGCGCAGAGATTTGTCGCACGAGCTCCCGGTGACGAATGTCAGTCTGGCTCTTTCGTGCCAGACTCCATTCCGTGGATGACGCGCGGAATGTATTGGGCGGCGAACTCGAGCCCTGCGGCACCGATCCGGTGACCGGCTTCTACCGCGACGGCTGCTGCAACACCGCGCCGGAAGACCTCGGTAGTCACACGGTGTGCGCCGTGGCAACCCGGGAGTTTCTTGAGCACCAGCGTCGGGTGGGCAATGACCTCAGCACTCCGCTGCCGATGTACCAGTTCCCGGGCCTGCAGCCAGGTGACCGTTGGTGTGTAGTGGCGGCGCGATGGTTGCAAGCACATCAGGACGGCGTTGCGCCACCGGTCGTGCTCGCGGCGACCCATGAGCGGGCACTGGAGCTGATCCCCATCACCGTACTTCGCAAGTATGCGGTCGACATTCCCGCCGACCCCGGCTCGTTGGTCTGAGCTGGCAATCCCGTCAACGGCAACGGCAACGGCAGCCGCCCGCCGACCCGCGACGGGTGAGTTTGATGTCCTGGACGCGCCAGGTGTTCACGCGAAGTTGTATGACGACGTAATACACCTCTGCATCTGGCAACTGTCGGCAAGAGGCCGCGAAGGGTCGTCGAAATGATCGAGCACTGGGCCGCCGTCGTGGGGAGGCGTGAGCAGGAAGATCGAGCCCGTCCCGGCTTCACCAGCCGCGGGCGCGCCATTCGCCGATATGCGGGCGCTCGGTGCCGAGCGTCGAGTCATCGCCGTGGCCGGGATAGAACCAGGTGTCGTCCGGCAGGACGTCGAACACGCGCGCGGACACGTCGTCGATGAGCGAGGCGAAGTCCTCCGGTGACTCGGTGCGGCCGAGGCCACCGGGAAACAGTGAGTCGCCCGTGAACAGGTGCGGTGTGCCCTCGGGATCGCGGTAGAGCACAGCGACCGAACCGGGCGTGTGGCCGCGCAGCGCGATGATTTGCAGGCTCAGGTCGCCGACGGTGATGATGTCGCCGTCGGAGAGCCGTTCGTCGACGGCGACGGGCAGCCCGTCCGCATCCGGGTCGCCCGCGTAGACGGCAGCCTCGGCATCCGCCACTGTCTCGGCCAGCGCCTGCCAGTGGTCGGCATGTTGGTGCGTGGTGAGGATCGCGGCCACCGGAGGGCCTTCGAATCGCACCAGGTTCCGCATCCGGTCGGCCTCGTTCGCAGCATCGATCAGCAGGCCCTCGTCGGTCCGGGTGCAGCGCAGCAGGTACGCGTTGTTGTTCATCGGTCCGACGGCGAGTTTCGCGATAGTCAGCCCGGGCAGGCGTCGGACGTCCATCGCTCCGCCGACCTGAACCGCGCCGGTATAGGAATTAGCCATGTGCCGAACCTAGCCGATCTCACGCGAGCTTGAGTCCGAGGAGCGCGTTCTCGATCACCTCGGTCAGTGCGGGATGGATCCAGTACTGCCCGCGTGCCATCTCTCGGACGCCCAGTCCGAAACTCATGGCCTGAATCAGCGGCTGGATCAACGTCGCTGCCTGCTCGCCCATGATGTGCGCACCGAGCAGTTGCCCGGTCGCTGGGTCGGCGATCAGCTTGCAGACGCTGCTGGTGTCCTCCATCGCCCAGCCGAACGCCGTCGAGCCGAAGTCCTGCACGCTCGTGACATATGGGCGGCCTTGGGCGACGAGCTGCTCCTCGGTCAGCCCGACAGTGGCGAGCTGCGGATGGGTGAAGACCGCTGCGGGCACGAACCGGTGATCGGACTCGATCATCGCGTCGGGGTGGGCAAGGTTGTGCGCGACGACTCGCGTCTCGTGGTTCGCAACGTGCTTGAGTTGGTACTCCGAACTGACATCGCCGAGCGCCCAAATGTCGGCGGCGGTGGTCCGTTGGAAGGCATCG
>JBDTDN010000314.1:0-9411 GCA_039923055.1 Jatrophihabitantaceae bacterium | reverse complement strand
GATCGATCACGACCGCCCGTCCGACCGCCCGGATGAGCCGTGTCACTGCGACACCGACCACGATTGGCCGCGTCAACCGGTCCAGATCAGCCTCGACGGAGCGCCGGTCACCATCGACAACGGCCACATCGTCATCGCGGCGATCACGTCCTGCACCAACACCTCCAACCCGTCGGTGATGATCGGCGCGGCGCTGTTGGCCAAGAACGCGGTGGAAAGGGGCCTGACCCGCAAACCTTGGGTGAAGACCTCGCTCGCGCCGGGCTCGCGTGTGGTCACCGACTACTACGATCGCTCCGGGCTCACGCCCTACCTCGACAAGCTTGGCTTCAACCTTGTGGGGTACGGCTGCACGACCTGTATCGGCAATTCCGGCCCACTGATCCCCGAGGTCAGCGCCGCCGTCACCGACAACGACCTGAACGTGAGCGCGGTGCTGTCGGGCAACCGCAACTTCGAAGGACGCATCCACCCTCAAACCAAGATGAACTTCCTGATGTCGCCGATGCTGGTGATCGCCTATGCCTTGGTCGGCACGATGCACGCCAACCTGCTGACCGAGCCGCTGGGTACCGGCTCTGACGGGGAAGCGGTGTACTTACGCGACATCTGGCCGTCCACAGCGGAGATCACCCAGGTGGTGAGCAGCTCGCTGAAATCGGAGATGTTCAGCAAGGGGTACGCCGACGTGTTCACCGGCGATGACCGCTGGCGCGGGATGCACGTGCCCGACGGCGACACCTTCGCGTGGGACGACACGTCCACCTATGTCCGCCAACCTCCGTACTTCGACGCAATGGGTCCAGACCCCGAGCCGGTGACCGACATCCACGGCGCTCGGGTGCTGGCCAAACTCGGTGACTCGGTCACCACCGACCACATCTCCCCCGCCGGTGCGATCAAAGTCGACTCCCCCGCCGGAAAATATCTCACCGAGCACGGCATCGAACGCCGCGACTTCAACTCCTACGGTTCGCGTCGCGGCAACCACGAGGTGATGATCCGCGGCACGTTCGCCAACATCCGGCTCCGCAACCAACTCGCGCCCGGCACCGAGGGTGGTTGGACCCGCGACTTCACCCAGCAGGACGGGCCGGTGAGCACGATCTACGACGCCTCGGTGAACTACGCACAGGCGGGTACGCCGCTGGTGATCCTGGCCGGCAAGGAGTACGGCTCCGGATCCTCGCGGGACTGGGCGGCCAAGGGCACGGTCCTGCTCGGCGTGCGCGCGGTGATCGCGCAATCCTACGAGCGCATCCATCGCTCCAACCTCATCGGAATGGGCGTGCTACCCCTGCAATTCGCCGATGGCGACAGCGTCGAATCGTTGGGCCTGACCGGTGAGGAGACCGTTGAGATCACCGGTGTCGACGCTCTGAACGACGACCTGCCCGACACCGCACACGTCACCGCCGGAAACGTCGAGTTCGACGCGGTCGTCCGCATCGACACCCCTAGTGAGGCGGAGTATTACCGGCACGGCGGCATCCTGCAGTACGTGCTGCGTCAGTTGCTCGCCACGACGAACTGACGAACCAGATCACGCAGGCGGACCTGGGTGGCTGCTGGGATGGACGCTGGGGACGCATTTGCGCACTCCTGGCTGACAGTTGACGTTCTCAGCACGTAATGATGAACCCCGGTATCCGCGCAGCGATTGGACCTGAACCCCACCTAGAAGGAGACCCGCCATGACACACGGACACCAACGTCTTGACATTCACGCCGTCGACCCGCACGCGCAGCAGGCCGTACTCGCCCTGGAGCGCTACGTGCGCGGCAGCGGTCTGGATCCGCAGTTGTACGAACTGGTGAAGATCCGCGCGTCGCAACTGAACAGCTGTGCATTCTGCCTCGACATGCACAACCGCGATGCCCGCGCGGCCGGGGAGGACCAGCGTCGTCTGGATGTGCTCTCGGCGTGGCGTGAAGCACCGGAGTTGTTCACCGAACGCGAACGCGCCGCGCTCGCGTTCACCGAAGCGGTCACCCTCATCGGTGAGGCCGGGGTTCCAGACGCTGTCTGGGATGAACTCGCGACACACTTCGACCAGGCCGGGATCGTGCATGTGCTGATGGCGGTGGTCACGATCAACGTGTGGAACCGGCTGGCCGTGAGCACCCATCAGCAGTTGCCTGATCTGACGGCGGCGCCGTGAACTCACCCTGTCGTGGCCCTCGCCCGTGACCGGCACTGAACCCGCTTGGGACGACGACGAGCCCGCTCACCTGGGTACCGATGCCGTGTTGGCGGCTCTGGACGTGGCGGTGCGGGCGCCGTCGATCCACAACACCCAACCGTGGCGATGGCGGTTGGCCGGCGACCGATTGACGCTGTCGGCCGACCGGAGCCGTCAATTGCCGGTCATCGACCCGGACGGGCACTCGTTGTTGATTAGCTGTGGCGCCGCGTTGTACCTGAGTGAGATCGCATTGCGGGCCGCTGGATGCCCGATCCGGACCACGGTGCTGCCCGACCCGAGCAATCCGAATCTGCTGGCGACAACGATCCCGACCGCACGCGACACACAGCCGCGCTCGCAGGCGTCTGAACAGGTCGCTGCGGCGCTACGGCGCCGCTGCGATCGGCGGCCGTTCACCGGCGCAGCCGTCAGCCAGGACCACCTGGAACTGTTGCGGCGCCTGGGCAGTGACTCGCACGCCCGGGTCGACTTCCCCGACCGGGCGGACCGGCACGTAGAACTTGCGGTCGCCGTCAGTTGGGCCGACCGGACAGAACGCAACGACAAGGCCTACCTGGCCGAGTTGCACCGGTGGCTGCGCGATCCCGACGTGCATGCGGTCGCCGACGGAATCCCGGTCGGGGTTATCCCGCACTTGGCGACCGGAGCGCCGCGGCACACCGACGTTCCGTTACGCGACTTCGAGGTTGGTCTAACCGGCAAACAGTTGATCGAGCACGGTGTGGACGAACACCCGCTGATCGTGGTCATCCTCACGGACGGGGACGAACCGCGCGATCACCTGTACGCCGGGATCGCAATGATGCGGCTGATGGTACAGGCCGATCTGCTGGGGCTGGCGAGTTGCCCGATGAGCCAAGCAGTCGACTATCCCGCCTTCCGCGCCCGGCTTCAGGGCCGGATGGGCTGGATCGGACGACCACAGATGATGCTGCGCATCGGCCACCCAGCCAGCCCGATCATCGACCTGCCCCGCACGCCGCGCCGGCCTGCCGCTGAGGTGCTCGACGTCGCACCTGTTGTCTAGGCAGCGACGACCCTGCAGCCGTGCCATCGGCCACCCGCACAGCTACCGGGATTTTCGGCGCCGTTGACTTTCTGGAGCTCACGCAGTCCCATGGGAAGTAGTCCGTCTGAAGCAGGAGGTACCAGTGAGCGAGTTCGAGGTACGGATGGTCGTCCTGTCCACCGATGACCTGGATGAGTCGATCCAGTTCTACAACGAAACCCTGGGCATGCCGCTGAAGTTCCGCGACGGAGGCCATTTCGCAGCCCTCGACGGGGGGCCAATCACGCTCGCGCTGGCGACCGCGGTGGATCACCCGATGCCCGGCAAGGTCGTCGTCGGCATCAAGACCGCTGACGTCGATGCCGCGGCGAAGGCCATCGAGGCCAGTGGCGGGGCAATCGTCAAGGGACCGTACAACGACGCCCACGAAAGACGGGCCGTGGTCTACGACCACAAGGGCAACGGTCTGGTCTTCTACAGTCCGTTGCCCCAATGAGGACGGGTGTTCCGACGTTCGCCGGGATCAGCCAGTTGCGGTGCAAGTCCCGCGGTACGGTGGCGACGTCCTGAGGCAGGCACCCGGTTCGGGTTCAGCCCTTCGCCTTGGCCGCGACCCATCCGGACGGCATCTGCCCTGAGCCGATGAACGCAGCCAAGCGCGCGGCGGCATCCGGTGGCAGAGTGCGGTCGGTCTCGGGATAGATGATCCGCTCCTCCTTGATGTTGTGGTGTGTCAGCGCGGCGCGTAGTTGGTGAGCTGTCGTCCATATGGTGCTCTCGTCACAACCGTCGGCAAGCGCACGATCCAGTGCGTCCAACGACTGCCACATCCGTCCGTGCTCACGCAGCATCACGAAGATCGGTGCGACCAGAGCGGCGTCACCGGCTTCTCGCAAGGCGGGGAACAGAAACTCCTCCTCGAGATAGATGTGGCGGCGCAGAGCCGTCATCGCAGCACGCAGTGCCTCCACGGCCTCCGCTGAGGACGGTTCCACCGAGAACCGTTCAATGCCTGCATCTATCTCGTGATGCTCGCGTTCCAATGCTGCCGACAAGGTGTCGTTGCTCATCTGGATGTCCTCACCGGCTCGTTCTGCTTGCTGTCGTTCGGCATCTCAGCGTCAGAGGATGATCCGGAGCGGATGTTCGAGCCCGGCCACCAGTTCACGCAGGAACGCGGCGGCGGTTGCGCCGTCCAGCACCCTGTGATCGACCGTCAACGTGATCTTCATCGTCGTCGCCACGGCGAGTTCACCGCCGCGGACGACCGGTTCCTGTCGCGCGGCGCCGACGGCGAGAATCGCAGCCTCGGGTGGGTTGATCACCGCAGTGAAGTGATCGATACCGTACGTACCGAGATTGCTGACGGTGAACGTTCCGCCGGTGAACTCATCGGGGGCCAACCGACCGCTACGTGCGCGCTCAGTGAGCCGGTGTGCCTCGTTGGCGATCTCGGTCAGCCGCAAGCGGTCGGCGTCATGAAGCACCGGAACGATGAGCCCTTCGTCCAGCGCGACCGCGAAGCCGATGTTCACCCGTCCATGGCGCAGCAGATGGTCGCCAGCCCAGGATGAGTTGACCTGCGGATGCGACCGCAGTGTCATGGCGCACGCGCGGATGAGCAGGTCGGTCACCGAGACCTTCGGAGCAGCGTCGCCGAGCGTCTGGTTCACCTGCGCACGCAGGCCCAGCAGTGCACCCACGTCGACGACCGAGGTCAGATAGAAGTGCGGTGCCGCCGCGCTTTCGGTGAGCCGCTGAGCGGTGATCCGCCGCATCGACGTCAGCGGGATCGATTCATCGGTAACCTCGACGACTTTGGTGTGCCGGGTGACATCGGCAAGCTCGGTGTGCTCATCCGCCTGCGCGATCGCCGATTCGACATCGGCACGCACGATCCGACCGCCTGGACCGGTACCAGTGATCTGTGCCGGGTCGAGGCCGTGCCTGCGCGCTAACGACCGCGCCAACGGCGAACTGGGGACCCTGCCTGCATCCGGGCCTGACGATGACGCAGACGGCGGCACAGCCGACGCCGTCGTCGGCACCGGCGATACCGGTTTCGGCTCCGGCGATACCGGTTTCGGTTCCGGCGATCCGGGCCCGGGCTGCTCCGTGGGCGCTGACGTCGTTACGGGCGAAGATCCGGGCGTGGCGCCGCTTTCGTCACCGATCACCGCGATCGGTTGGCCGATCGGGACGGTGCTCCCGGGCTCGGCGATGATGCGGGTGAGGACGCCGCTGTCGTACGCCTCGACCTCCATGGTGGCCTTGTCCGTCTCCACCTCGGCGAGCACGTCGCCGCGCTGCACCGACTCACCCTCGTGTTTGATCCACTGCACGAGAATGCCTTCGGTCATCGTGTCGGACAACCGCGGCATCAGGACATCGGGCATGGCGGGTTCCTATCGGGTGAATCGGGTCGCATCCAGCACCTCGCCGATCACCTTGACGAGGTCCGCCGCGGTCGGCAGCGCCGCCGTCTCCAGGGATTTGGCGTACGGCAACGGGATCTCCGCGGCAGCGACGCGTCGTACCGGCGCGTCCAGGTAGTCGAAAGCCCCCTCTTGAATCGTGGCGGCGATCTCCGCGCCCACTCCATAGCTCAGCCAGTCGTCTTCCAGCACGACTGCACGGCTGGTCTTGCGCACCGAGGCACAGACCGTCTCGCGATCCAGTGGACGCAGGCTGCGCAGATCAACAACCTCGACCGACACGCCGTCGCGCTCGAGTTGGTTGGCGACCTCAAGTGCGATTGAGACAGCGCGTGAATAGCTGATGACCGTGAGATCGCGTCCCTGTTTGACGACCGCAGCAGCGCCGATCTGACCGACCTGTTCACCGTCTGGGACCTCACCCTTAGTGTTGTACAACGCCAGGTTCTCCAGGAACAGCACCGGATCATCGTCACGGATCGCCGCGGTGAGCAGGGCCTTGGCATCGGCAGGAGTAGCCGGTGCGACCACCTTCATCCCTGGCACGTGCGCGTACCAGACCTCCAGGTTCTGCGAATGCGTCGCGGCCAGTTGCTGTCCGCCACCACCGGGCGTGCGGATCACCATTGGCACCGATACCTGGCCGCCGAACATGGCGTGCATTTTCGCGGCGTGATTCACGATCTGATCGATGGCCTGCAGGCTGAAGTTGATCGTCATGATCTCGACCACCGGCCGCATTCCGAGCATTGCGGCCCCTATCGCGGCACCGACAAAGCCACCCTCAGAGATCGGCGTGTCCCGCACTCGGGCGGGACCGAACTCGCTCAACAATCCGGCGGTGATCTTGTATGACCCCTCGAAGATCCCGATCTCCTCACCCAGCAAGATCACCGACTCGTCGTGCAGCAGTTCAGTGCGCAACGTGTCGTGCAGCGCCTGCCGGTAGGTCTGCATCGTCATGAGCCCGCCATCCCACCAGCGATAACCGGATCAGCGGGGAGCCGGTGCGGGGTGTTCGGCACCGGTGTCGCGTACGCATACTCGAACAATGTCGCCACATCGGGGTCCGGGCTTTCCTCGGCGAAGGCCACCGCAGCATTCACCTGCGCCTCTGCCGACTCGTCGATACGCCGCGCCGAATCCTCGTCGAGCACGCCGTCATCGATTAACCGGGCACGCACCATGTGCACGGGGTCGTGGGAGCGCAGCCGCTCGGTCTCCGCTGCTGTGCGGTACCGCGCCGGATCGACGACCGAGTGCCCTCGCAGCCGTTGGCTGACCGCTTCAAGGATCGTCGGTTTGTGTTCAACGCGGGCACGGGTCAACGCTTCGCGGGCAGCATCACGTACCGCGATCACGTCGTTACCGTCCACCCGTACACCGTCCATGCGATAGGAACAGCCACGCTTGTACAGATCCGGCTCGGCGGAGGCGTGCTCGACCGTCGTGGCCATCCCGAGTCCGTTGTTGACGATCACGTAGACAATCGGAAGGTGCCACAGCGCCGCGAGGTTCAGCGATTCGTGGAACGAGCCGATGTTCGTCGTGCCGTCGCCGAGCAGGCACATGACCGCCTCGGCGTTCGGACCGGGTTCGCCGCGGTAGGTGAGCGCGAGCGCAGCTCCGGTTGCCGGTGGGATCTGCCCGCCGACGATGCCGTAGCCACCGAGCATTCGCAGTCGCTGATCGAACAGATGCATCGAGCCGCCACGTCCGCCGGAGACGCCGGTCGACTTGCCGAACAGTTCAGCCATCACCCTGCCGGCTTCCATACCTCGCGCCAGCGCGTAACCGTGCTCGCGGTAGGTGGTGAACAGATAGTCGCGGGGAGCCAGCGCGGCCATCAATCCGACCACGGTCGCCTCCTCGCCGACATTGAGGTGGCAGTATCCACCGATCTTGGCGCGCTGGTACATCTCGGCGGCCCGCAACTCGAAGGCGCGGATCAGCGACATCTGCTGGTAGTAGTCCCGCCAGATCTGCGGTGGCTCGGGCTGCCGGACAGCTGTGGCTGCGACACCAGCGTGCGGGTCTGTCATCACGCTCCTCGCCAGTCGACTTCGGGTTGCGGCACGCACCGGACGGTCATGCTCCGGGCGGTTGCTCCTGCAGGATGAACTGCTCGCCCGCCGCGTGGCACTTGGGGCACCGGCCGGTTGGGCTGTCCCCGCGTACCGATTCACCACACACCTGACAGACCCACTCGGTCGCCATCGTCGCGACGACGTCCGAGCGGCTCACAATCCCGACCAGCCGGCCACCGTGCAGAACCGGCACACGACGAATGCGCCGTTCAACCAGCAAATGACGAAGATCGCTCAGCGGGCAATCCGGGCTGACGCTGATGACTACGGTCGTCATCAGTTCGACCACCTGGGTGTTCGGCTTGGCCAGTAGGTCGTGTTCACTCACCAGGCCCACCACCGCGCCCGCGTCGTCGATCACCGGGACGGCGCTGATCCGATGCCCGGTCAGCAGATCGGCAACCTGCGTACGCGTGGCCCCAGTCGGGACGGTGATCACCGGCGAACTCATGATCTGGCCGGCGGTGGCCACAGCGGCCGAAACTGTCGGAGTCGAAGGACGTCCCATGTTCGCAGGCTACGCCGAGTGATGAGCGTCCTGACATCGGCCGACGCGGCAACTGATCTTGCTTTGCGCAAGTCTTGAGAGCAGGGTGGTCTTGAGCCATTCCAGATTGACTCGCGACAACCACCCCATCATCCACCGACTGAGCGGAGACACACATGAGCACACCTACATCCGGATCCATCGCCGGCCCGCAGAAACTGGGTCCGCTGACTCCACTGGTTGGCGAGTGGGAGGGCAATGTCGGCGTCGATTCCTCCTACCACAACAAGGACGACGAGACGGTCGAGACAGGGTACTTCGAGCGCGCTTGGTTCAAGCCGATTCCAGTCGTCGAGAACGGTCAGCAGAGCATCGAAGGTCTCAACTACGAAATGACGGCCTGGCGTCACGGTGAGGAGGCCATGGATCCGTTCCACGACGAGGTCGGCTACCTCTTGTGGGACAAAGCCAACGGACAGGTGATCCGCTGTTTCGCCGTACCGCGCGGGCTCGCCATTTTGGCCGGCAGTGATGCCGGCCCGCGTGACAAGGTACTCAAGTTCATCGCTGAGCCCGGTTCAAGCAGCTATGGCATGTGCCAGAACAAGTATCTGATGGAGCGGGCCAGGTGCACGGCGTTCCAGAGCACCTTCACCTTGAACGACGACGAGACTTTCAGCTATGTCTCCGACCTCGCGCTGACGCTCGCCGCGACGGGAACCGACATGCACCACACCGACCGCAACACGTTGCATCGAGTCAAGCGGTACCACGCGAGCGCCGAGATGGTCTGACCGCTCGCCGCGTTACTCGTTGTTGGAGCGGTAGCCGAGGTTCGGTGCCAGCCACCGCTCGGCCTCCGCGACCGTCCAGCCCTTACGCCCGGCGTACTCGGTGACCTGATCGCGTCCGATCTGACCGACGACGAAGTATTGCGACTGCGGATGGGAAAAATACAACCCACTCACCGCTGCGCCCGGCCACATGGCCATACCGTCAGTTAGCTCGATGCCGGTGCGGGTGTGGACGTCCAGCAGTTCCCAGATGTTGCGCTTCTCGGTGTGCTCCGGGCACGCCGGGTAGCCGGGCGCAGGGCGGATACCGACGTACTTCTCCTTGATCAGCTCCTCGTTGTCGAGCTTCTCATCCGGCGCGGACGATCTTTTCGTAGGTCACCCCGTCGATT
>JBDTDN010000313.1:0-6996 GCA_039923055.1 Jatrophihabitantaceae bacterium | reverse complement strand
CGCCGCCCCGCGCAACCGACTTGGAGATGATCGTCGAGGACGTGTGCGGTGCTAGGTGGAGCATCTTCGCGCCCGCGTCCTGGTGCTGGCCCTCGCCGGAGAATGCGACCGAGAGCACCTCGCCCTTGGCGTATTCCCCCATCAGCCAGACAGCCGGGTACTTCATGGTCACCTTGGAGCCGATGTTGCCGTCGACCCACTCCATCGTCGCGCCGGCCTCTGCCTTGGCCCGCTTGGTGACCAGGTTGTAGACGTTGTTCGACCAGTTCTGGATGGTGGTGTAACGGCAGCGGCCACCCTTCTTGACGACGATCTCCACTACCGCCGAATGAAGGGAGTCGCTGGAGTAGATCGGCGCGGTGCAGCCCTCGACGTAGTGCACGTAGGCGTCCTCGTCGACGATGATCAAGGTCCGCTCGAATTGTCCCATGTTCTCGGTGTTGATCCGGAAGTAGGCTTGCAGCGGGATGTCGACATGCACGCCCTTGGGGACGTAGATGAACGAACCGCCGGACCAGACCGCCGAGTTCAACGCGGAGAACTTGTTGTCGCCCGAGGGGATGATTGAGCCGAAGTATTCCTTGAACAACTCCGGGTGCTCACGCAGACCCGAGTCGGTGTCCAGGAAGATGACGCCCTGCTCCTGAAGATCTTCGCGAATCTTGTGATACACCACCTCGGACTCGTACTGGGCCGCGACGCCGGAGACCAGTCGCTGCTTCTCCGCCTCCGGGATGCCGAGCCTGTCGTAGGTATTGCGGATGTCATCGGGCAGGTCGTCCCAGGTCGCGGCCTGCTTCTCCGTCGAGCGGACGAAGTATTTGATGTTGTCGAAGTCGATCCCAGACAGGTCCGAACCCCAGCTCGGCATCGGCTTCTTGTCGAAGATCGACAGCGCCTTCAACCGGTGTGCCAGCATCCACTCCGGCTCGCTCTTCAGCGCGGAGATGTTGCGGACCACATCCTCGTTCAGGCCGCGACGCGCGGTGGCGCCGGCAACATCACTGTCCGACCAGCCGAAGCTGTAACGGCCGATCTCATCGATCTGCTCATCCTGAGTGAGGACGCGTTCTGGGGCGGTAGTCATATCAAGCCCTTCCGGACGTATACGTAGGTGGAACCGGGACATGCTTAGGTGAAGTTGGGATGCGCGCGGGCCGATCAGGGACGTGCGTCGTGCAGACCCCGTCGCCGTGAGCGATCGTGGCCAGCCGCTGGACATAGGTTCCGAGCACCCGCTCGAACGTTCGCGTCTCGGCCTCGCACAGTTCGGGGAACTCGGCGGCGACATGGGCTACCGGGCAGTGGTGCTGACAGATCTGCATCCCCGCGCCGGCCCGCTCGGTCGTGGCCGCGTAGCCATGCGTACTGAGCGAGTGGGCCAGTGCTTCGGTGCGGACGTCCTGCGCCGCGGTGGCGTCGATATCAGCGCTGAGCAATTGCGCGAGAGCCTCGGCACGGTGCTCGGCGAAGGCCACCACCGCGTCCTCACCGCCGGTCTGGCGCAGGTAGCGCAGCGCGGTCGTCGCCAGGTCGTCGTACTCGTGCGGAAACGCCGCGCGGCCGTCGTCGGTGAGGGCGTAGATGCGGGCCGGCCGACCACGCCCACGGTGCGGCGACGGGCGTGCCTCGCGGTCGGCCAGCAGGCCTTCATCGGCAAGCGCGTCCAGGTGTCGACGGATGGCAGCCGCCGACAGGTTGAGCTGCTCGGCGAGGTCCGCCGCACTCTGCGGACCCTTCTCCAGAATGATCCGGGCAACGGCATCCCGCGTGCGGTCTGGGCCGCCGTCGATCCCCCGAGTGCCTACCTGGAATTTCACAACACCAGTATGACGTATTTGCTCACCAGTATGTTCGTCGCGTGCTCTATCGAACCCTGGAAGTCACCGTCGCCCCGATATTGCGGCTGATCTATCGGCCTGAGATCACCGGGCTCGGGCACATCCCACGCAGCGGAGCGGTCATCCTGGCCGGCAACCACATCTCGTTCTCCGACGAGATCTTCACCCCGCTCGCCGCCCGCAGACAGGTCACCTATCTGGCCAAGTCCGAATACTTCGACGCTCCCGGTATTCGTGGCAAGGCAATGGCCGCGTTCTTCAACGGGCTCGGGCACGTCCCGGTAGATCGCGAATCAACCCACGCCGCGGCTGCCTCGATTCAGATTTGCGTGGACGTGCTCGCGCAGGGCCGCGCGTTCGGGATCTTCCCCGAGGGCACCCGCTCCCCCGACGGGCAGCTCTACAAGTTCCGGACTGGAGTCGCCCGGGTCGCGCTACGTTCGGGGGCACCGGTCATTCCGGTGGGGATCTTCGGTACGCGCGAGGTGAATCCGGCCGGCAGCAAACGCTGGTACCGCGCGCCGGTCACCGTCCGCTTCGGCGCACCGATGCACTTCGGCCATTTGGCGGCGCAGGAGCGAAGTTCCCGCGTCCTGCGGGAGGTCACCGAGACCGTACGTGCCGCGGTACAGGCGCTGTCGGGACAGTCCTACGTCGACTCGTACGCCACCTCGGTCCGACCGGGCTGAGTAAGGCCGCGCGAGGCCAGGTGTCGGTCCGGTCACCTCTGGACCTTGGCCGCGGGCGTTCACCCAGGTCACGTTCCTAGACTGTGCAGGTGTCCACCCCTAACACGTACGCCCTCGAGGTCCACGAGCTCATCAAGACGTACGGGGCACGGCGCGCGGTGGACGGGCTGAACCTGGAACTGGCGTGTGGCACGGTCCTGGCGCTGCTCGGTCCCAACGGCGCCGGCAAGACGACGACGATCGAGATTTGCGAGGGCTTTCGTCGTCCCGATTCCGGGCTCGTCCGGGTGCTCGGTATGGACCCGCTCGCCTCCGCCGCACTCGTGCGGCCGCGGGTCGGCGTCATGCTGCAAGACGGGGTCGGCGGTTATACCGGAGCGAAGGCTGTCGAGATGCTGCAACTGTTCGCCGCCTATGCAGCGCATCCCCTGAACACGGACTTGCTCTTGGAGACTGTCGGCTTGACCGAGGTCGCCCAGACGGCGGTCAAACGACTGTCCGGCGGGCAGCAGCAGCGACTCTCGTTGGCCCTAGCGCTGGTGGGCCGTCCTGAGCTGGTGTTCCTCGACGAGCCGACGGCCGGGATGGACCCGCAGGCGAGGCGGGCCACGTGGCAGATCATCCGTCAGCTCCGAACCGATGGCGTCAGCGTGGTGTTGACGACGCACTTCCTGGACGAGGCCGAGCAACTCGCAGACCAGGTAGTGGTGATCGACTCCGGGCAGGTCGTCGGACAGGGCACACCGGCGGAGTTGACCAAGTCCGGCGCTGAGGGCCAGATCAGGTTCCACGCACCCGCCGGGCTCGCATTGGATTCGCTGCGGCTGGCGCTGCCCGTCGGCGCATCGGTGCTGGAGGAGCAGACGGGCCATTACCTGGTCGCCGGCGACGTGGACCCGCAGTTGCTGGCGACGCTGACCGCGTGGTGCGCAAGCCAGAACGTGCTGGCCGAGAACCTGACAGTGGAGCGCCGCACACTGGAGGACGTCTTTCTCGACCTCACTGGCAAGGGGCTGCGCTCATGACCGCCAGCTTCGTGCCGGCTGCCGGCGCTGCGCCACGGTCGCGGATGCTGCGTGCCCAGACGCTCATGGAGTTCCGGCTCCAGTTACGCAACGGCGAGCAGGTGGGGCTGACCCTTGTCATTCCCATGCTGCTGTTGTTCTTCTTCAACCTCCCGCTGCTGTACTCCCTCGATTCGCCCCGCCGTATCGACTTCGTCGTGCCAAGCATCATCGCGCTGGCAATCATGTCCGCGGCTTTCACAGGGCTCGCAATCGGCACCGGCTTCGAGCGCAAGTACGCCGTCCTCAAACGGCTCGGCGCGACCGCGCTGCCCCGGTCAGTGCTGCTGGGCGGCAAGACGCTCGCCGTGACACTGCTGGAGATCGTGCAGATCCTGCTGGTCTGCGCGCTCGGCTTCGCCCTCGCCTGGCATCCGCACGGCAACCCGCTCTATGTCCTTGTTCTGATCGTCCTCGGGACCGCAGCCTTCGGTGGCCTCGGCTTACTGGTCGCCGGAACACTGCGCGCCGAAGTCACCCTCGCCGCCGCCAACCTGATCTGGCTGATACTGCTGTTCGCCGGCGGTATCGCGATCCCGCTCAGCGAATTCGGCAGTGCCGAACGCATCTTGCAATACCTGCCGTCGGCAGCGTTGGCGGACGGGCTGCACCAGGTGCTCGAATACGGACACGGTCTGCCGATACACGATCTACTCACATTGCTGGTGTGGACGGCCATCGCCATGCCGGCCGCCGCACGGTGGTTCAAGTGGGAATGAACGTGGCGGACGTCCTGGCGCGGTGCCTTCCCACGCGGTTGCGATCGGAGACCGCGCTGCGACGGTTCGCGCTCGGCTCGGTGATCATGAACGTCGTCATTGTCGTCACCGGCGGCGTGGTACGGCTGACGGACTCCGGACTGGGCTGCCCGACCTGGCCGAACTGCACCGATGCGACCCTCACGCCGACCAAGGCCTATGCGATCCACGGCATCATCGAGTTCACCAACCGACAACTGACCTTTGTCGTCGCGTTCTTCGCCATCGCCACCTGGCTGATCGCCATGGCGCGGGTACAGCAGCGATGTCTCGCTACGTTGGTTGCCTTGAGCATCCCGGCCCAGGCGGTGCTGGGCGGATTCACGGTGCTGACCCACCTGAACCCCTGGCTGGTCGCGGCGCATTTCATGCTGTCGATGGCCATCCTGTTCGTCGCATTCTGGTTGTGGTGGCGGGTGCGGGACTCGGCGCCCGCGGCCGATGTCCCGCCCGCGGCGGTGAACCTGGCGCGGCTCACGGCGCTCGTGGCGGTGTTCGTGCTCGCGTTCGGCACCATCGTCACCGGCTCCGGGCCGCACGCCGGCGACAAGGATTCCTCCGGCAGGATCCACCGCACCGGTCTGCAGGTCTCCTCGATGGCGCAGTTGCACGCCGACTCGGTGATGGTGCTGATCGGCGTCAGCGTCGGACTGCTCGCATTGGTGCACGCCGTCCATGCTGCCGCTGGTGTCCGCCGTGCCGCCTGGCTGTTGCTCGCCGTGGAATTGGGCCAGGGCATCATCGGCTACACCCAGTACTTCCTGCATGTGCCGCCGCTGCTCGTCGGCCTGCACATGTTCGGAGCGTGCCTGCTGTGGCTGACAGTGCTGTACGTGCTCGCCCAACTCGAGCCCCGTGCCGCTGCCGGCGGATCAGCCTTGGAACGGACTGAGCAGTCACCGCCACGAACCAGTCGCCGATCGGCACCAGATCAGGGGTATTCAGATGCACCACCGGCTCGTGTCGAGTAGGTAGCTGGTCGCATCCGCATCAGTTTCGCGGGCATTGCAACGTTCAGTCCCGCCGGACTGCTGGTGTGTCGGTTGCCACCGAGTCGGCGGCTTCCCACCTTGTGCACGTATCCAGAACGGAGCCAGAACTGAGTTAGAACAACTGGCTCAGGGCGTAGATCGCCAGCCCGGCCAGCGCTCCGACCACAGTGCCGTTGATCAGGATGAACTGCAGATCACGCCCCACCTGCAGTTCGAGTCGGCGACTCGTCTCGTCGGTGTCCCAGCGGGCGACGGTTGAAGAGATGACGCCGGCCAGGTCCTGGGCGTAGTTCGCGACCACGTGCCCTGTGACTCGTTGCAGCACCTCATCGACCTTGGCGCCGACCATCGGGTCGTCGCGCAACACTTGTCCGATTCGCGCCGTCAACGACTGCACTGCCTGGCGCAATTCGGAATCGGGCTCGGCCGCACCGTCCACGACGAGCGCCTTGCCCTTGAGCCATAGTGTCGAGAGCCATTCGCGCATCGCTGGATGGTCCAGCAATTGTTGCTTGGCCTGTTCGACCCGGTCGATCTGGCCCTGGTCCGAACGCAGCCGCTCGGCGAGCGCCCGCAGTTGCACGTCGTAGGTGCGACGCAGTTCGTGATCGTCTTGCATCGACACATCAGCCAGGAACGACTGCACCGCCGTGAAGCCGCGCGCGAACACCCGGTCATCGACCCACTCCGGCACCCACTCCGGGGATTCGGCACCGAGCCGACTCCGGAACACGCCCTTGTTCGCCTCCAAGAAACGCATCACCGATTGCAGGGCCGTGGTGAGCACCTGCTGGTGCTGGCCGGAGTCACAGGCCGCGTCGAGCACGCGGGCGAGCAACGGTGCGGCGTCCAGATCCCGCAACCGCTTGTCCGCAAATCCGGCGACGGCATTGCGCAACTCGTCATCGTGCAAGACGGTCGCAATCCCGCCGACGGCGGTGCTGAACTCCTCCGCTACCTGCGAGGCGTGCTTCGGCTCGGCGAGCCACTCACCGACCCGCCGTGGAACTTGCGCCGCACGGACCCGCTCCCCCACGATCTCCGGCGTCAGAAAATAGTCGCTGACGAAGCCGGCCAGACCCTCACCGATCTGGTCCTTCTTGTGCGGGATGATCGCGGTGTGCGGAATCGG
Organism: Jatrophihabitantaceae bacterium; assembly: GCA_039923055.1. Lineage (GTDB taxonomy): Bacteria > Actinomycetota > Actinomycetes > Mycobacteriales > Jatrophihabitantaceae > DASXYU01. The sequence continues at coordinate 520 of JBDTDN010000313.1, read as the reverse complement.
AAGGCGTAGCGGGTGTCGGAACAGCGCGGTCACGGCGAACCAGTCAGCAAGCCCACCGACCATGGACGCCTCGGCGCCGGCCTGCACATATCCCCACAAGCCGTGGCCGTCACCGATTGTTCGGCACACGATGAAGACGATCGCGGCAGCGACCAACAACCCACCGGCGATGACTTTCATCCGGCGCAGGGCACGCAGCCGCTCCTGATCGGGTAGCGCGATGGTCATCGCGGCTACGCGCGCCCGGCGATGACCGCCGCGAAGCGCTCGACCGCGCCATCGGCGTAGCCCAGGAACAAGGACGGTTCAGCCAATTCAAGTTCGACGAGCACGGGCCCGTCGTCACCGGGAAGCAGGTCCACGCGCGCGTACAACTGCTCACCGCCGTGCAGCCGCCGGGTCGCGGTGATCACCTGCGCACCCACTGCCAACTCGGCTGCGCTCGGCTCACGGCGCGACATCTGCTCAATCACGAATAGTTCGCTGTGCTTGAGCTCCAGTGGGTTGGCCACATCCGGGG
>JBDTDN010000312.1:0-4656 GCA_039923055.1 Jatrophihabitantaceae bacterium | reverse complement strand
GACCGCGAAGGCCAGGACCGGAGTCGGCAACAGCCGGGGCAACAGACGGGCATCGAAACCGGCGGCGGCAAAGATCGCGGCCGAGTCTTGGGCGAACTCCGGTGAGCCGTAGCGGCCGTCGTAGCCGATCACGATCGGACGGCCACGGTGGCCCTGCGCGGTGAGCCAGTCGGCCAGGCCCATGGCGGTGCGGCGCACGACGACCCGGTTCATGCCGTTGGGACCGGCCCGCAATGGTCCGCGCAGACCGGCGGTGCCGAAGGCGAGCGGTCCGACGAACCGATCTGCCAACTCGTCCGAATCGGCCGCCAGCAACTCCCGCAGTTCCACGGCCGCCGCCTCGTCCACCTCGTCATCGATCCATGCCTGCACCTGCGCACGCAGGTCCGCGCCGATCACGGGCGGATCAACTGCGGCACGAGTTCAGCCAGCAACAGACCCATCCGGCTCGCCGCAGCCTTGCCGGCCGCCAGCACCGCCTCGTGGTCCAGCACGCTCCCGCCGAGCCCGGCGGCCAGGTTCGTCACCAGCGACAGCCCGAGGACCTCGCAACCCTCGGCGCGAGCCGCGATTGTCTCCAGGACTGTGGACATCCCGACCAGATCCGCGCCGAGCACGCCGGCCATCCGCACCTCGGCCGGCGTCTCGTACTGGGGTCCGGGGAACATCGCGTAGACCCCCTCGGTGATGCTCGGATCGATCGACCGCACCAGCGCGCGCAGCCGTGCGGAATACGCCTCGGTGAGGTCGACGAAGCGCGGCCCGACCAGCGGTGTGCGCCACGTCAGGTTCAGGTGGTCGCTGATCAGCACCGGGTCACCAACGGCCATACCCGGGCGCAAGCCGCCGCACGCATTGGTAAGTACGACCGTGTGGCAGCCAGCGGCTGCGGCGACCCGCACTCCGTGGACGACCGGTTCGATGCCGCGGCCTTCGTAGTAGTGGGTGCGGCCCAGAAAGGCCAACACGCGGACGCCGGAGACGTCCAGCGAGCGGATCCGCCCGGCGTGCCCGTCGACGGCGGGCGGCAGGAAGCCGGGCAGGTCGGTGGCCAGGACTTCGCCGATCGTGGTGCCCAGTTGTTCGATCGCGGGCACCCAGCCCGATCCGAGCACGATCGCGACGTCGTGCCGCGCGACGCCGGTGCGGTCGGCGAGTTGGTCGGCGGCGAGCCGAGCACTGTCGGCGAGAGGGTCGGCGAGATCACGAGGTCCGTTCATGTCGGCCGAGCCTAATGCCTCAGTGCGGGCCCGACCGGCACGAACGGCCTGCGGTCAAGGCGATTCGTTGGCGCGCTGGCAGTTCATGCACAGCGCCACCTGCGGCAAGATCTCCAGCCGCTCGATCGGCAGGTGCGTATCACAGCGACGGCACCGACCGTACCGACCTTCATCCATGCGGTGCAGCGCTTCCACGACATCACGTAGCGCTGCTCGGGCGCCGGCAGTGAGGGATGCACTGATCTGAATGTCGTTGCCGCTGAGCAGGTCGAGCTCGTCGCTGCGGCGTAGCTGTTCGAGCTGTTCGAGCCGGAACTGGCGCTGCTGGTCCAGCATGCCGCGCAGCACGCTCAACTGCTCGGCACCGATTGTCGATGTTCCGCGCGCGGCGGACTTGGTTGTCGATGTTGCGCGCGCGGCGGACTTGGTTGTCGATGTTCCGCGCGAGGCGGACTTGGCACTTGGACTCATGGCCGAACTCCCTGGTCGGAAGTGGACGGATGGACTACTGGTGCGATCCAGCGTCCGTCGGTGGGCCACGAGTTCGTGCGGTGTCGACTGTGCTCGAGTTCGTGATCAGGGAAGCAGTCGTCGTGCTGTCCGCGGGGGCCGCTGCCTGGTTCGTGACCGGCGCGATCGCGGCGGCAATTGGCTGGTCCACCCGCACGGTGATCTGGATCTGATCGGCCGAGGTGAGGTTGACGACGTTGACCGTGTGCAGCGAAACCGGTGCATCCGCGTGCGCCCGGGCGATTGCCGGTGCCAGCATCCCGAACGCGCACAGCAGGACCGTAAGCAGCGCGACCGTGCCTGCTCGGCGACCCCTCATTGCTGCGCGGACGTCCATATGGTTTCAACGCTAGCCGCACTGCGCCGGTTCCGCGCTCTTGTTGTTTTGCCGTATTTGGGGTAGAAACCGGGCCGGTCAGCAGAGGAGAGATCGGCCACCTCAAGGGGTATCGCACGGCCGAGACGCCATACGATTTGTCGCATGTCTGCCGTACCAGCACCACCGCCTCCGGAGATTGTTTCGCTGGCCGCCGAGTTCCCTGCCGCCACGGACGAGCAGTGGCGTGAGCTTGCCGCCGGGGTCTTGCGCAAGTCCGGGCTACCCGCCGACGTCGACCCCGAAGCGGCGCTGACGACCCTGACGTACGACGACATCGCGATCAAGCCGCTCTACACCGCAACGGACGTCGCCGACCTGCCCGACACCGGGCTGCCGGGGCAGGCACCGTTCGTCCGGGGCGCTTCGGCCGCTGCCCACGGCTGGGACGTTCGGCAGCGGCACACCGACCCCGACGCGAAGGTGACGAACGCGGCGATCCTGGCTGACCTGACCAACGGGGCCACCTCGATCTGGCTGGGCGTCGGCGAGCGCGGCGTGGCAGTCGAGGAGCTGACCGTCGCCCTGGACGGCGTGTACCTGGAGCTTGCACCGATCGCTCTGGACGCCGGCGCGGACACCCAGGCTGCGGTGGTCGCGCTGCTCGCCCTGGCCGAGAGGGGCGGCATCGATCCGAGCGCATTACAAGGCACGCTCGGCGCCGACCCGATCGGTCTGCGGGCCCGTACCGGTGCTGCTGCGGACCTGGCTCTGCTGCCCGCTCTGGCCGGGCGTTGCAGGTCAGCAGCCAACCTGCGGATCGCCACCGTCGACGCGACGATCTACCACGACGCCGGGGCGAGTGACGCACAGGAACTGGGCATCGCCGCTGCGGTCGGCGTGGCGTATCTGCGTGCGCTGACCGAGAGCGTGGACATCGATGCCGCGCTCGCTCGACTGGAGTTCCGGTACGCGGTGACGGCCGACCAATTCCTGTCCATCGCCAAGTTGCGTGCTGCTCGCCGGATCTGGGACCGGATCGCCGAACTCTCCGGCGCGTCGGACTCCCGCGCGGCCCAACAGCAGCACGCCGTGACGTCCGCCGCCATGATGACGCAGCGCGATCCCTGGGTGAACCTGCTGCGAACGACGATCGCCTGCTTCGGCGCGGCGGTCGGTGGCGCGCAGGCGATTACCGTCGCGCCGTTCGACTCCGCGATCGGGCTACCGGACGCCTTCGGCCGCCGCATCGCGCGCAACACCCAGGCTGTGCTTCACGACGAATCTTCGCTGGGCCGCGTCGTGGATGCCGCCGGCGGCTCCTGGTACGTCGAGTCGTTGACCGATTCCCTCGCGCAGGCCGCGTGGACGGTGTTCACGGACATCGAGAAGAACGGCGGCGCGCTCGCCGGACTCGAGGATGGCACCGTGGCCGACTTGCTGGCTCGGACACAGGCTCGTCGCGCCGACGACGTGGCCCATCGCCGTGCACCGATCACCGGCGTCAGTGAATACGCGTTCATCGGTGAGGAGCCGGTGGTGCGTCCAGCCCCTGTACCGGCCAGGTCCGTCAAAGGTGCGTTGCCGACGATCCGTTACGCCGCCGACTTCGAGGCGTTGCGGGACTGCTCAGATGCCGCCCCGTCGCGCCCGAAGGTGTTCCTCGCCGCGCTCGGCCCGGTCGCCGCGCACACCGGCCGGGTGGGTTTTGCAGCCAACCTGTTCCAGGCCGCCGGCATCGAAGCGGTCGTGGGCACCGGAGACCCAGACGAGCTTGTGACAGCATTCCGCGCCAGCGGCACCACGGTCGCCTGCCTGTGCTCCTCGGACAAGATCTACGCCGAGAGGGCCACGTCCGAGGCCGCGGCGTTGAAGGCGGCGGGCGCACGTCACGTGTGGATCGCAGGTCAGCCGGGCAAGGATGAACAGACCGATCACAGCGCCGGCATCGACGGATACGTCTACACCGGCTGCGATGCGCTGGACGTCCTGCGCACCACGCTCGACCTGCTTGGAGTGTCCGCATGATTCCCGACTTCGGCACCGCCACCCTGGAGCCGTCCGCAGGCGTTCGTCCAGTTATGGCGACCGAACAAGTACCTGCGTGGCAGACGCCCGAAGGCATCGCGGTCCTGCCGGTCTACACGCCCGCGGACCTGACCGGGCTGGACTTCCTGGACACCTACCCCGGCATCCCCCCGTTCCTGCGCGGGCCGTATCCGACGATGTACGTGAACCAGCCGTGGACGATCCGGCAGTACGCAGGTTTCTCCACCGCTGCAGAGTCGAACGCGTTCTACCGTCGTAACCTGGCGATGGGGCAGAAGGGGCTGTCGATCGCGTTCGACCTGCCCACTCACCGCGGCTACGACAGCGACAACGAGCGCGTGGTCGGGGACGTGGGCATGGCGGGCGTGGCCATCGACTCGATCCTGGACATGCGCCAACTCTTCGACGGCATCCCGCTGGGCAAGATGAGCGTCTCGATGACGATGAACGGTGCGGTGCTGCCCATTCTCGCGCTCTACGTGGCCGCCGCGGAGGAGCAGGGGGTGCCGCCGGAGAAGCTGGCCGGGACGATCCAGAACGACATTCTCAAAGAGTTCATGG
>JBDTDN010000311.1:0-5213 GCA_039923055.1 Jatrophihabitantaceae bacterium | reverse complement strand
CCGGGGTAGGTAGTGACGCCGAGCATTCGCTTGGCCTGGTCGTAGTACGGCGCGAGTTCGTCCTTCCAGTCGGTGATGTGCGCCCATTGCTGATCGGCATAGACCGAGTCCGGCGGCTGGTAGAGCGTGTTCGCGTAACCGAGCGATCCGCCGCCGACACCGGCACCGCTAAGGACCAACACATCGTTCAGTGGCGTGCACCGGAAGATGCCGTAACAGCCCAGCTTCGGCTCGAAGATGTAGTTGCGCAGATGCCAGGAGTTCTTTGGGAAGTCTTCGTCGGCAAAACGGCTGCCGGCCTCCAGTACACCCACGCGGTAGCCCTTCTCGGTCAGCCGCAGCGCACTCACGCTGCCACCGAAGCCAGAGCCGATGATCAGGACGTCGTAATGGGTCATCGCGCGACTCCGGTCAGCGCAGGCGTGAGGACAGTGGCGACCAGACGGTGCGCAGTCGCGGAGCGACGGGCCCCGGTCCGCCCGAACAGTTGCACCGCGGAATCCAGTCCCGGCTCGAAGGGAGCCAACGCAAGATGCGGTAGCAGCAGGATCAGCACTGACAGCAGGGCGTCCACATCGGTATCGCTGCGCAGCTCACCTGTTGCGACGGCGTTCTCCAGCAGCGGGCGGATGCCCTGAACGTAGAGCTGATGCACCGGCGCACGTACCGCGCTCCGTACATCCGGATCGAGCTCCATGGTCGTTGCCGCGGTCACGCCGCGTTCCAGCGGATGCGCTGCCATGAAAGCGATCCACGCATCCACCAGTTCATCGAAGTAGTCGGCGAACGGTTGGCCGGCCCCCGGCCCGTCAAGGTGGGGGAGCAGCGCGGCGTAGATCGACAGCGAGGTCTGTTCAGCGACGTAGGCGAACAAGTCGAACTTGTCGTCGAAGTACTGGAACAGCGAACCCTTGGCGACCCCGGCCGCACGGGCGATCACGTTCAGGCTGCCGCCCGAGTAGCCCTGGCTGCCGAACTCGGCCATAGCGGCTCGAAGTACGCGATCACGACGTTCCGGGTCCAGGTTGTGCCAGGTCTGGCGTGGCATTGCGATCCTCTCCGACGGCTGTCATGCTAACTATGACCACCCGGTCACATTCGCGCAAGAGGAGACCACATGACCGACCGCGTTTGCGTCATCGGAGCCGGCTCGTCGGGCATCGCTGCCTGTCAGGTCCTGCACGAGCGCGGGATCGACTTCGATTGTTACGAGACAGGCTCGCAGGTCGGCGGCAACTGGCGCTATCTCAATGACAATGAGATGAGTTCGGCCTACCGATCCTTACACATCAATACTTCGCGGCAGATCATGGAGTACGCCTGCTTCCCGATGAACGATGAGTACCCGACGTACCCGAACCACGTGCAGATCGCACACTACTTCGACGCGTTCGTGAATCACTTCGGCTTCCGGGACCGCATCCAGTTCCGGACGTCCGTGGCGAAGGTCGCGCCAGCCGCAACGGGGCGGGGGTGGGACGTCACGGTCCGAAGGCGCGGGGAAGAGGGCGAGCGGACGACGCATTATGGCGCGGTGCTCGTCGCAAACGGCCATCACTGGGACGCGCGCCTGCCCGAACCGGCATTCCCCGGCGCGGACACGTTCACCGGCATACAGTTGCACTCCCACGACTACAAGACGTTCGACGGTTTCGAGGGCAAGCGGGTGCTCGTGCTCGGCATCGGCAACTCCGCCTGCGACATCGCGGTCGAGACACAGAAGGTGAGTGCGCGCACGTTCCTGGCCATGCGCCGCGGCGCTCACGTCATCCCTAAGTACATCTTCGGCATTCCCACCGATCACCTGACGACCTCGCCGATCGCACGGGTGGGCTGGTTCCCGTTGCGCCGCGCGATGTTGTCGGCGACCATGTTCCTGGCTCGTGGAAACGTCACGAAGTACGGACTGCCCAAGCCGGATCATAAGATCGCCTCGGCGCATCCGACCATCTCTGACGATCTCCTGACGCGTCTTGGCCATGGCGACATCGCTGTCAAGCCGAACATCGAACGCCTTGAGGGCGACAAGGTGTATTTCGTGGACGGAACGTGCGAGCAGATCGACGTCGTCGTCTACTGCACCGGGTACAAGATCACCTTCCCATTCTTCGATGGCGCCGTCATCGATGCACAGGACAACGAGATCTCGCTGTTCCACCGTGTCGTGGACCCCGAGCACGATGGCCTGTATTTCATCGGCCTCGTTCAGCCGCTCGGCGCGATCATGCCGCTGGCTGAGGCTCAGTCCGCCTGGGTCGCGGATCTGTTGCAAGGCAAGGCGGCGCTGCCATCGCGCGCCGACATGCGGCGCGAAATCGCGAGCTATCACCACAGCCTGACCAAGCGCTATGTCGCCTCGAAACGGCACACCATCCAGGTGGACTTCCTGGACCACCTGGCCGAGCTCAAGAAGCAACAGGCCTGATCGGTCGGGAGTTGATCACGCGCGGAGGTACTCGGTGAGCAAGCGCTGCAGTTGTGTTCGCCGGGGGAGCGTGCCGATCTGCCGGACGGCACGGGCCAAGGCTGGGCCGGCAGCGTGCACGACGGACAGGTGTCGCTGCGCCCGGGTCATCGCGGTGTAGACGAGCGGGCGCGACAGCATGCCGCTGGCCTCCGGCGGGACGACGACTACCACGGCAGGGAACTCTGAGCCCTGTGCCCGGTGGACGGTGATCGCCCAGCCGTGCACCAGGTCGGCCAGCACCTTGCCCTTGACCTCCGCCGGACCGGACGCGAACGCCACGGTCACCGCGCCGGCCGGACCGACCTCTATCACAGAGCCGACCTCGCCGTTCGCGAAGCCGTTCGGCTCGGCCTCCAGGTGGTTCGCCGTGGCGACGACCCGGTCGCCGACATCGAAGCGCCGCTTGCCCCCACCAGGATTCAGCTTGGCCTTCAACGCGATGTTGAGTGCGACCGTACCGGCGCCACCGCGATGCACAGGCGTCACGACTTGAACGTGCTCGGAGGCGATTCCTAACACTCGCGGGATCGAATCGGTGACCAACTGGACGACCCGGTGTGCGGCCTCGGCCGATCCGCGCGCGGCGACCACAACGACCTCGTGCGTCGGATCATCGATCGGTGGCAACTCCCCACCCCGGACGGCGATCGCCAACCGCGCAATGGTGCCGCCCTCGTCCTGCCGGTACAGGGTCGTCAGCTCGGTCACCGGCACGACACCTGAATCGATCAGGTCGCCGAGTACCCGGCCTGCTCCGATGGACGGCAGTTGCGCCGCGTCGCCGACAAAGACCAGGTGGGTACCGTCCGAACATGCAGACAGCAGCGCATCGGCCAGTTCGACGTCCAGCATCGAGGCCTCGTCGACGACGATGACGTCCTCGTCCAACGGCCAGTCCTCACCGCGAGCGAAGCCGCCGTCGAAGCTGATCTCCTCGCCGCTCGATCGGGCTTGGGCGCCGAGCAGACGGTGCAGCGTGGAGGCAGGAGAGCCGCACAGTTCCTCCAGGCGTTTGGCAGCCCGACCGGTCGGCGCGGCCAGTGCCACCGACTTGCCGGCTCGTTCGGCCAACGTGACCAGCGTCGCGACAGTACGACTCTTGCCGGTGCCCGGTCCGCCGGTCAACACGCTCACCCCACTGGACAGGGCGGCTGCGACTGCGGCCCGCTGCGCTTGGTCGAGGGTGTCGGTGGTCTTCGGCTTCGCGCCGGTGGCGATCGGCTCGGCTGTTGCGGCGAGGCGGGCGACGCCCTGTGCCACCGCATCCTCCGCCTCGGCATACCGCGTGAGTGCGACCGCACCGTCGTCGGTCTCGACGACCGTTCCGGCTTCCAGCGCGGCGTCGGCGGCGGCGTCGGCATCGCCCGTCCCGAACTCGCCCAGTGCGGCCACGACGAGCTCACGGCCGGCAACCGTGTGGCCGTCCCGCGCGAACCGGGCCAGCACGTAACCTACGAGCGCCCTTGCCCGCCGCGGATCATCACGACGTACGTCCGGGATCGCCAGCCGCGCCACCCGATCGGCCTCGCTCGGAGTTACACCATTGATCATCAGTAGCGACCAAGGATCATCACGCAGCAACCGCACCGCACCGGCACCGAGGGCATCGACGACCCGGCCCGCCACCCGGGCGTGGATGCCGGCGGGTACCAACAGTTCGGCCACCTCGAAGGCCGGCATCGCCGCGATGAACGAGGACAACAGCCGACCGGCGCGGGTGGGACCGACCTTCGGCAGCGCCGCCAGGTTCGTGGCGCTCACATCGTCCGGACCCCGGATCCCGGCATCGGCCAGCGAGGTGGCGAGCGTGCTGCCGAGCCCGGGCCACAGCCCTGCCGTGCAGCAGGCAGCGAATACGTCGGTGCCGCTCAGCGGACGTCCTCGGGATAGTCGATGGCCGGTGCCGACACGTCGTCCAGGGCCGAGCGGATCTCCTGCGGCAACTCCAGCGTCTCGCAGGCGAGCGCGCCGGTCAGCTGGCCAAGCGTCCGCGCACCCAGGATCGGCGCACTGACGCCTGGGCGATCGCGAAGCCACGCCAGTGCGACGGCGATCGGAGAGCTCGCCAGTCCCTCCGCCGCGGTGGCGACGGCTTCGACGATGCCGGCCGCACCGGGGCGTTGTTGCAATGGCAGTTGACGGAGCGCTCCGGAACCGCGCGAGTCGGACGGCACGCCGCCGCGGTACTTGCCGGTCAGCACTCCACCGCCGAGCGGGGACCAGGGGAACACGCCGACGCCGAGTGCTGCGCACGCGGGGATCACCTCACGTTCGATGCCGCGATCCAGCAGTGAGTAGCGGACCTGGTTGGACACCAGCGGTGCCCGGCCGGGAACCGCCCGCTGCCAGCTGGCGGCCTGCGCAGTCCGCCAGCCCGGGTAGTTCGAGACCCCGACGTAGCGGACTTTACCGGCGCTGACGGCGGCATCTAGCGCCGACAGGGTCTCCTCCGCCGGCACGCTGTTGTCGACGGTGTGCACCTGCCACAGGTCCAGGTAATCCACGCCGAGGTTGACCAGCGACTCGTCCAGCTGGCGCAGCAAACCCCCGCGCGAGGTGTCCACCGTCCGCTCGTCGCCGTAGCGGGTAATGCCTGCCTTGGACGCGATGACCAGCTCCGAACGCGGCACCAGATCGGCGATCAGGGCACCGAGGATCCGCTCCGCCTCGCCCTGGGAGTAGGACGCTGCGGTGTCCACGAACGTCCCGCCGGCGTCGTGGAAAGCCACCAGGATGGCGGCCGCCT
>JBDTDN010000310.1:0-7600 GCA_039923055.1 Jatrophihabitantaceae bacterium | reverse complement strand
AGGGTACAGACAGAACGGGTGGTTTCGACGCCGTCCGTTCATGTTCGTCGCCTACAGTCGGTGCGGAAATACGAGGGAAAGTGCATGCTCCCGGAGACCCTGGGATCGTCCTTCCCAGATAAGGAGGGTGCACTCATGAGAAGCCCTGTGTCAACCCTTCCAGTGTTGATCTTTTCTGAAGCGTTGTTGTGCGGCTTGTCGGCTGATGTGCAGGGCGGCGCCGATGGTGGTCCAGGTGTGGCCTTGGGTGCGTGCTCGTTGGACGGCGGCGGCGAGTTCGGCGTGGGCTTTGCGCAGTTGCTCGTCGGCGGTGGCCAGCCATTGGATGGTGTCGAGCTGTCCGCGTGGCGGCACAGGCCGTGGCGGGTGGCCTTTGCCGAGGGTGGAGCGTCGCTGCGCGCAGTCGCCGCACAGTGCGATGTTGCCGTAGCGCACGACTGCGGTGAGTTGGCAGTGCGGGCGTTCGGAGGTCCGGTCGGCATAGCGGCAGCGGATGGGACTGATGTCAAGGCTGGGTTGACGCGGCATTCATGCGGCCTGGGCGGGTGCGTCTTGGCTGGCGAGCAGGCGTTGCAGGGCGCCGTGTTTGGCGGGGTCGTAGGCGACGCTGTCTTGCCAGCAGTGCCAGATGACGAACAGCCAGGCGCGGGCGAGGATGCGGACGGCGTGGGGATGGTCGTGGCCGCGGGCTCGGGCTTTGGTGTAGAGGTCGGCGGCCCAGGCGTTGGAGTGTCTGGTGTCGCCGGCGAAGTCGGTTACGGCGTCTCGCAGTTGTTTGTCGCAGGCCCAGCGGAAGCCGACGGCGCGGAGCTTTCCGGACTGTCGAGTGGAGGGTGCGGCGCCGGCCAGGCAGCTCAGCGAGTCGGGGGTGGGGAAGCGGGCGCGGCAGTCGCCGATCTCGGCGAGCAGCCGGGCGGCGCGCACTCGTCCGGAGCGGGGCAGGCTGGTGAAGATGTGCTGGTCGGTGTGCGCGGCCAGTTGGGTGTCGATCTGTGCGGAGATGATCTTGATCTGTTCGGTCAGGGTGGTGAGCACGGTGAGCAGGGCGTGGGTGATGTGGGCTTGGGCGACGCCATCGGCGCCGGTGGCGCCGCGGGGCGCGCCGGTCAGCCGGTCGTGCAGCACGTCTGGGTCGGTGCGGCCGGAGTAGCCGACGCTGGACAGCCACTTGCCCAGGCGGGTCGGGGTGAGCCAGTCGGCCCGGTCCTGGGTGTCGAATCGGGTCAGGAACTTCAGGCTGATCTCGGAGTCGATGTCGGCGAACAGCCCGACTGCGCCGGGCAGAACGTTGCGCAGGTGCGCGCGCAGCTGATTGGCGAGCCCAACCCGGTGGTGCACGAGGTCTTTGCGGGCCCGGCAGGCGCGGCGCAGGGCGACGGTTTGCGGACTATCCGGGGTGAGCGGCCGCAGCCGGGTCCGGTCGGTGCGCAGTGTGTCTGCGAGCACGTAGGCGTCGAACCGGTCGTCCTTGTTGCCGGCCGAGCCGTAGCGTCCGCGCAGGTTCTTCACCTGATTCGGGCTGATCACCACCACCGTCATCTGCGCTGCGAGCAGCGCGTCCACGACCGGGCCGTCGGGACGTTCAATCGCGACTTCCCCGCAGCCGGCGCGGGTCAGCACGTCGATGAGTTCGGCCAGCCCGGCCGCGGTGTGTTCCACGGTGTGCCGAACAAGTTCGCGGCCGCGGGCATCGACCACCGCCACCGCGTGATCATCGCGGGCCCAGTCCAGCCCACCGGTCACGTTGTTGGGTGGTTGTTCGGGCAGAACGCTGGTGCTCGTACTGATGGTGGTATCGCTGGTGTTGCTGGTGGCAGACTTCACGTCAGCCTCCTCGCTGCTAGTCCCAGTGGGGAGGCGCCCGCGTACCTTGGCGCCGGAACGTGCCTGCCGGTTCGCTCACTGATCGGCGCTCGGAGGCGCTCAGCCCTGTCGACGGTCCGCACGTCCCGGGCAACCACCAGCTCCCGCAGATCTCATGACGGACATCGATCGTGTCAAGCGAGCAGGGCGATGAGCTGGTGGCACCTCGGGCGCATCAGCAACCCATCCGGAATCACTGACACAAGGATGGTGCACCAGTGAGCGCGCTCGCGTTGAGTCAGAACATCCCGGGCTTCGGCGACCAGCCGCTCTGGCTCACCTTGATCAAGGTTGTCGGTGTATTTGCGTTCCTGGTTGTCATGACGCTGTTCTCGATCGTGTTCGAGCGCAAGGTCGTCGGCCGGATGCAGAACCGCATCGGCCCGAACCGCACTGGGCCGTGGGGCATCCTGCAGTCACTGGCCGACGGCGTGAAGCTGGCCTTTAAGGAAGAGATCATCCCGCTGTTGGCGGACAAGCCGGTCTACTTCCTGGCGCCGATCCTCTCTGCGGTGCCGGCGTTCCTCGCGTTCTCCGTCATCCCGTTCGGCCCCGAGGTTTCGATCTTCGGGCACCGCACCCCCCTGCAACTGACCGACCTACCCGTTGGCGTGCTCGTGGTCTTTGCCTGCTCAGCGCTCGGTGTGTACGGCATCGTGCTCGCGGGCTGGGCCTCCGGCTCCACCTACCCCCTGCTCGGCGCGTTGCGTTCGGCGGCCCAAGTGATCTCGTACGAAGTCGCGATGGGGCTGTCGATGGTCGCGGTGTTCCTGTTCGCCGGGACGATGTCGACGTCCGGAATCGTGGCCGCGCAGTACCACACGTGGAACATCATCCCGCTGTTCGTCTCGTTCGCGATCTACGCGGTCTCGGTCGTCGGTGAGACCAACCGCGCACCCTTCGACCTGCCAGAGGCCGAGTCCGAACTCGTCGGCGGTTTTCACACCGAGTATTCCTCGTTCAAGTTCGCGATGTTCTTCCTCGCCGAGTACATCAACATGGTGACGGTCTCGGCGCTGGCCACGACGCTGTTCCTCGGTGGCTGGCGGGCACCGTGGGGTGTGCAGAGCGTCTGGCACGGCGCAAACTCAGGCTGGGCACCGTTGATCTGGTTCGTCGCGAAGGTCGTCATCATCATCTTCGTGTTCGTCTGGTTGCGCGGCACGCTGCCCCGCCTGCGGTACGACCAGTTCATGCACTTCGGCTGGAAGGTGCTCATCCCGATCAACCTGATCTGGATCCTGGCCGTCACCGCGATCCACGTGCTGCGCGACCGCGGCTGGGAGTCCTGGAAGGCGACGGCGCTGCCGCTTGCGATCGTGCTGCTGATCGTCGTCGTGCCGGCGCTCACCATCATGGAAGGCGCGGCGGCCAGGCGGCAGGCCGAACGCGACGCCGAGGACGAGGCAGCAGCAGGCCAGCCGCCCACGTTCCCGATCCCCCCGATGGACCTCGTCGTCCCGACACCGAAGGCGCTCGTGAACGTATCGGTGAGCCCACCCACCGCCGCGATCGCGGAGGGAGAAGACAGCGATGACTGACCAAGACGCAGAACCTGCTGGCACCGTGCTCGGGTTCGCGAAGGGCTTCGGCCTGACGTTCGCCACCATGTTCAAGCACGTCTACACCGAGCAATACCCGTTCGACGTCTACCCGACGGCACCGCGATACCACGGTCGGCACGTGCTCAACCGGCACCCGGACGGGCTGGAGAAGTGCGTCGGCTGCGAGTTGTGCGCCTGGGCCTGCCCGGCCGATGCGATCTACGTCGAGGGCGGCGACAACACCGAACAAGCCCGGTTCTCGCCCGGCGAGCGGTACGGCAAGGTCTATCAGATCAACTATCTTCGCTGTATCTTCTGCGGCCTGTGCGTGGAGGCCTGCCCGACCCGTTCGCTCACGATGAGCAACGAGTTCGAGTTGGCGCTGGACAACCGTCAGGACCTGATCTACACCAAGGAACAGTTGATGGCGCCGCTGCTTCCCGGGATGGAGGCGCCGCCGCACGCCATGCGCCTGGGCGATGACGAGCACGCCTATTACACCGTCGAGTCGCAGGAACCGCTCCAGCAGGGCGAACCGCAGAGCACCGCGAACGTCGCCGGCCGTCCGATCACAGGCCGTGCACACGAGGTCGGAGGGCTGCACTCGTGAGCGCCTATGTACTCGCCGCTGGCGAGCTCATCCACGGTCATGTGCCGCTGGGTGAAGCGATCACGTTCTGGATCCTCGGCCCGATATCGCTGGCCGGGGCGATCGGAACCGTCCTATTCCGTAACGCGGTTCACTCCGCGCTGTCGCTGGTAGCCACGATGATGTCGCTGGGGACGTTCTATCTGATTGAGCAGGGGCCGTTCATCGGCTTGGTGCAGATCATCGTCTACACCGGCGCGATCATGGTGCTGTTCTTGTTCGTGCTGATGCTCGTCGGCCGCGACTCCTCCGACTCGATCGTCGAGACGCTGCGCGGTCAGCGTTGGGCGGCCGCACTGTTCGGCATCGGTTTCGCCCTGCTGATTGCCCTGTCGGTCGGGCGCGCGTTCAAGGACAGTACGCCCGTGGATCTGAACGACGCGAACGCTGGCGGTGCGAACGTGAACTCAATCGCCGAACTGCTGTTCACCCGGTACCTGTTCGCGTTCGAACTCACCTCCGCGCTGCTGATCGTCGCTGCTGTCGGTGCGATGGTCCTGGCACACGTGGAGCGCGACGAGCCCAAGCCGACACAGAAATCGCTGGCACGTGCGCGGATCGCTGGCGGTCGTCCGCAGCCGCTGCCTGGACCCGGTGTGCTCTCCTCGGGCAACGCGATCGGCACGCCCGCGCTGCTGCCCGACGGCACGATCTCGCACGAGTCCGTCATGGCTTCCACACCCGGCGGCATGCGACACGTTCCCGCGCTGCCAGACGCGGAGGACATCCGATGACCCCGACCTACTACCTAGTACTGTCCGCGGCGCTGTTCTCGATCGGCGCCGTTGGTGTGCTGGTGCGCCGAAACGCGATCGTCGTGTTCATGTGCATCGAACTGATGCTCAATGCCGTCAACCTGACCCTCGTCACGTTCTCCCGGATCAACGGCAGCCTTGACGGTCAGATCATGGCCTTCTTCGTCATGGTCGTCGCGGCGGCCGAGGTTGTCATCGGACTGGCAATCATCATGTCCATCTTCCGAACCCGGAGGTCTGCGTCGGTCGATGACGCCAACCTCCTGAAGTACTAGGGGCAATCAGT
Organism: Jatrophihabitantaceae bacterium; assembly: GCA_039923055.1. Classification (GTDB taxonomy): domain Bacteria; phylum Actinomycetota; class Actinomycetes; order Mycobacteriales; family Jatrophihabitantaceae; genus DASXYU01. Next base: position 2,503 of record JBDTDN010000310.1, on the reverse strand, counting down.
TGATTAACGCCCACGGCATACAGTCGGCCGCCTGGCTACTCGTCGCACTGCCGCTGCTGTCAGCGGCAGTTCTGCTGACGGTGGGCAAACGCGGTGACAAGTGGGGACCGCTGGTCGGTGCCATCGTGCCGGTTGTCCTGTTCATCTACGGCATCATGTTGTTCTTCTCGCTGAAGGGCCAGAGCAGCCGCGAGGTCAACCTGCACGTGTACTCCTGGATTCCGGTCGGCAGCTTTCAGGTCGACTTCGGCATCCTGCTCGACCCGCTGTCGCTCGTGTTCGTCCTGTTGATCACCGGTGTCGGTGCGCTGATCCACATCTACGCCGTCGGGTACATGGCCAACGACGCGGGCCGGCGCCGTTTCTTCGGCTACTTCAACTTCTTTATCGCCGCGATGCTGCTGCTGGTGATTGCCAACAGCTACCTAGTGCTCTACGTCGGCTGGGAGTGCGTCGGTCTGGCGTCCTACCTGCTCATCTCCTACTACCGGAACCGGGACGAGGCGGCAACCGCCGGTAACAAGGCGTTCTTCGCGAACCGCGTCGGTGACGTCGGCCTGTCGATCGCGATCATGCTGATGTTCGCCTATGTGGGCAGCACGTCCTTCGCCACGGTCCTGTTCTCGCACGCCGCGTACACCAACGGCGTCGCGACCGCAATCGGGATCATGCTGCTGATCGGCGCGTGCAGCAAGTCCGGGCAGGTCCCGCTGCAGTCCTGGCTGCCGGACGCGATGGCCGGCCCGACCCCCGTCTCGGCCCTCATCCACGCCGCGACGATGGTCACCGCCGGCGTCTACTTGATCGCCCGGTCGGCTCCGATCTTCGACGTCTCTGAGACCGCCCGAACGCTGGTCGTCATCGTCGGGGCGGTCACCCTGCTGTACGGCTGCATCAGCGCGTTCGGGCAGGACGACCTGAAGAAGGTGCTGGCGTATTCAACGGTCAGCCAGATCGGCTACATGTTCCTGGCCGTCGGTCTAGGCCCCGGCGTCTACGCGATCGGCATCATCCACCTGCTCGGCCACGGCTTCTTCAAGGCGGTGCTGTTCCTGTCGGCCGGCTCGGTGATGCACGCGATGAACGACCGGATCGACATGCGCCGCTTCGGCGGGCTGGCCAAGGCCATGCCGGTGACATTCATCTGCTTCGTCTGCGGCTGGATAGCCATCATCGGGATCCCACCGTTCACCGGCTTCTTCACCAAGGACAAAATCATCGAGGCGGCGTTCGACAAGGGCGGCACGTCCGGTTGGATCCTCGGCATCGCCGCCGTGCTCGGCGCCGGCCTCACCGCGGCGTACATGACCCGCGCGCTGGTGATGACCTTCTTCGGCAAATCCCGCTGGGAGGACGACGTCCACCCACACGAGGCGCCCAAGTCGATGACCGTCCCGATGCTCATCCTCGGTTTCGGCTCGCTGGTCGGCGGTTACCTGTTGATCGCCGGCGGGGGAGTGCAGCACTGGCTCACGCCGTCGGTCGGTCCAGGCGCTGAACACCACACGCACACGGTCTCCCCGACACTGCTGACGCTGATCACCCTCGCCGTGGTGCTGCTCGGTATTGCGATCGCGTGGATCGCCTACGGCACCAAGCCGGTGCCCGTCGAGCAGCCGATCGGGGTCTCCCCGATCACGACCGCCGCCCGCAAGAACCTCTACGGCGATGCGTTCAACGAGGCGGTGTTGATGCGTCCGGGACAGTGGTTGACGCGCGCGCTGGTCTACTTCGACAACCGTGGCGTCGACGGTGTTGTGAACGGGTTCGCGGCCGGAGTCGGCGGCGGATCAGGCCGGCTAAGGCATACCCAGAACGGCTTCGTCCGAAGTTACGCCCTGTCGATGCTCGCCGGTGCTGTCGCCGTCGTAGCCGTCCTGCTCGCGGTGAGATTCCAGTGATGCATAACTACGCCCTGGTCGTCCTCGTGCTGATCCCGTTGGTGGGGTCGGTCGTCGTGTTCTCGCTCAAGGAACAACAGGCAAAGCTCGCCAAGCAGTTGAGCCTGGCCATCTCGTTGGCGATCGTGGTCTACGTCATCGTGCTCATGTGTCGGTTCAAGACGGGCAGCAACGCCGGCCTGTTCCAGTTCCAGGGCAGCTGGGTGTGGATCAAGGATTTCGGCGTTCAGTTCGCGTTCGGCGTCGACGGCATCGCGCTGGTACTCATCGCGATGGCCGTCATCCTGGTGCCGTGCGTGATGCTGGCGTCATGGTCCACGTTCGACAGCAAGTCCGACGCGGAGGAGATCGCGGCACCGGGCGCCAAACCGCGCAGCGTCAAGAACTTCTTCGGCCTGGTCCTGCTGCTCGAGTTCTTCATGATCGGTGTCTTTGCTGCCACCGACGTCTTCTTGTTCTACGTCTTCTTCGAGGCGATGCTCGTCCCGATGTACTTCATCATCGGCAGCTTCGGAGGCCCGCGCCGGCAGTACGCGGCGATGAAGTTTTTCCTGTACTCCCTCATCGGCGGGCTGCTGATGCTCGCATCGGTGATCGGTCTG
>JBDTDN010000309.1:0-3656 GCA_039923055.1 Jatrophihabitantaceae bacterium | reverse complement strand
AGGGTACAGACAGAACGGGTGGTTTCGACGCCGTCCGTTCATGTTCGTCGCCTACAGTCGGTGCGGAAATACGAGGGAAAGTGCATGCTCCCGGAGACCCTGGGATCGTCCTTCCCAGATAAGGAGGTTGCACTCATGAGCGCAGCTCCGCACCAGCGCGTCTACCTGCAGATCGCATCGGTAGTCGGCGGCCTGGCCTTGGCCGTGGCGGTCCTGAAGACTGCCATATCCAACCGGGACAAGCGCCGCTGACAGGCCCGCTTCGCGCGCTAAGCACAGCGAGTGCCGCCGTCAGCCCGCGGACTTCTCCGCGGCTGCGGCGGCGATCGCCTTGCGGTGTCCCTGTGCACGTTTGCGCCTGCCGGGCACCTCGTACGGGGCGCCGATTCTGGTCTCCGCGATCATCCGCTTCATCATGGCAATAGCACTCTCGCCGCTCTTCGGCTGGCCGCTACTCGGCTCGAAGAACTCGACCCTGATGCGCGGCCGTTTTGGAAAGCGCACGATGTCTACCGCGCCGGTCACGCGCGCACAGACAACCTTTGTCTCCGGGACGGCCAGCGCCAGCCACCCCGCGCCGCTGCGGGCACGTGTCACGCGGCCACGTGAGGTGGTCCCCTCTGGGAAGACGCCGATGCACGTACCGTTGCGCAGTTCGCGGATCGCGGCGTCAAGTGCTTGGGTATCGCCCCGGCCGCGCTGAATGGGAATCTGGCCCATCCCGTTCAGGACCGCGCCGACGAGCTTGTTGTCCCAGAGCGATGCCTTGGCGAGCGCACAAATCTGACGACGTTTCAGCCCGGCCGTCCCGATGATCACCGGATCCCAGTAGCTGTCGTGGTTGGCGATGATGAGCGTCGGGCCGGACAGCGGCAGGGTGTCGGCGCCACTGACCTCCAGCCGGCCCCACAAGCGGACGAACGGGGCCGCGACGAACATGACGACGCGATAGGCGAAGGAGATCTGGACGCGACTCATAACGTTGATGATTCCATCTCAGATCCGGGCGGCGAGCCGGGTGCCTTGGTCGATGGCTCGCTTGGCATCGAGTTCGGCCGCGACGTCGGCGCCGCCGATCACGTGGACAGGCGAGCCGGCCGCTTGCAGCTCGGCAAGCAACTCTCGACGAGAGTCCTGTCCAGCGCAGATCACCACGTCGTCCACGGCAAGCACCCGCGGACGGCCGTGCTTGTCGCCGAAGCTGATGTGCAGGCCGTCGGCGTCGATCTTCTCGTAATTCACACCCTTGATCATCTGGACTTGCCGCGAGGCCAGCGCCGCGCGGTGCACCCAGCCGGTGGTCTTGCCGAGCCCGGCTCCGACGCGCGAATCCTTGCGTTGCAAGAGGTAAACCTGTCGTGGCGACTTGCCCGGCGCCGGCTTGGTGACTCCCCCGCTGCTGAGTTCGGGATCCTCGACGCCCCACTCCCGCATCCAGTCCTCCCGTGACTGGGCAACGCCGACCTCGCCGCTGCTGGTGAGGAACTCGCCGACGTCGAACCCGATTCCGCCCGCGCCGATCACCGCGACCCGCTCGCCGACGATGGCATGTCCGGTGATCACGTCGGCGTAGGAATGGACGTTCGGCCCGTCGACGCCGGGAATGGCCGGTGTACGCGGGGTGACCCCCGTTGCCAGGACGATCTCGTCATACCCGCCGGCGCTGAGCTCGGCAGCGGTGACGCGATGATTCAGGTTCACCTTGACGCCGGTCAGTTCGAGTTGGCGGACGAAGTACCGGATCGTCTCGGCGAACTCCTCCTTACCCGGAATCCGACGGGCCAGGTTGAACTGGCCGCCGATCTCACCGGCCGCCTCGAACAGGTCCACGTGGTGGCCACGACCGGCAAGCGTCGTGGCAGCCGCGAGGCCGGCAGGCCCGGCGCCGACGACGGCGATCCGCTTGGTGCGCCGGGTCGGCAGCAATGTGAGCTCGGTCTCGTGGGCAGCGCGCGGGTTGAGCAGGCAGCTGGCGCGCTGGCGCTTGAACGAGTGGTCCAGGCACGCTTGGTTGCAGGCGATGCAGGTGTTGATCTCATCGCTGCGGTTGCCCTGCGCCTTGAGCACCCAGTCGGGGTCGGCGAGGAACGGACGCGCCATCGACACCATGTCGGCATCGCCGCGGGCCAGAACCTCCTCGGCCGTTTCCGGCATGTTGATCCGATTGGACGTGATGACCGGGATGGACACCTCAGGCCTCAGTTTGGCGGTGATCCAGGTGAACGCCGCGCGCGGCACCGACGTGACGATTGTGGGCACCCGGGCTTCGTGCCAACCGATGCCGGTGTTGATGATGCTTGCGCCGGCGGCCTCGACCTGCTTGGCGAGCGCGACAACCTCGGCCCAGCTCTGGCCGTCCTCGACCAGGTCGAGCATCGACAGCCGGTAGATCAGGATGAATTCCGGACCGACCGCCTCGCGAACCGCCCGGACGATCTCGACGGCGAAGCGCTGCCGATTCTCCGTCGAGCCGCCCCATCGATCAGTACGTCGGTTCGTACGCGGCGCGAGGAACTGATTGATCAGGTAGCCCTCGCTACCCATGATCTCGACACCGTCGTAACCGGCCAGCTGGGCGAGCTTCGCCGAATGCGCGAAGTCGGTGATCGTCTTGATGATCTCCCGTTCACGCATGGCCCGCGCGGAGAACGGCGTGATCGGCGACTTGCTCTTGGACGCGCTCACGCTGAACGGATGATAGGAGTACCGGCCGGCGTGCAGCAGTTGCAGCGCAATCTTGCCGCCAGCACTGTGCACGGCGTCGGTGATCACCCGATGGCTCTTGGATTCGCCAGCGGTCGTCATCTTGCCGGCCAGCGGCAGCAGCCACCCGGTCCGGCTGACCCCGAAGCCGCCGGTGACGATCAGGCCGACGCCGCCGCGCGCCCGCTCGGCGTAGAACTCCGCGAGCTTCGGCAGCTCCTTGGCCTTGTCCTCAAGCATCACGTGCATCGAGCCCATCAACACGCGGTTGCGCAGCGTGGTGAAACCGAGGTCGAGTGGTTCAAGAAGATGCGGGTACGGGTTGTTCGTCATCGTTTTCCCTTGCTGTCTATGAGGCTTTGTTCAATTAGGCGTTGGGGCGCAGGGCCGCCAGTACTTCGTCGTACCAGTCGATGAGGTTGCCTTCCAGGCTGATCCCGCCGCGCAGCACGAGCCACTGGTGCAGGCGCTCACCGCGCAACCGGCCGGGGTCCGGGAACTCGTGCTTTTCGTTGGCGAGGTAGGCGTCCAGTCGCTCGGTGCGCAGTGCGCGGTGCCGCTCAACCTCGGCCAGCACCCCGCCGAGTTCACCGTGGGACGCGCCGCGGATCTTGACGGCCAGATCGGATCGGGTCGTTTCAGGTTCGGCCGGCTGAGCGATCCACTCGGCCAACTCGGCCCGGCCGGCGCCAGTTAGCTCGTAAACCTTCTTGTCCGGACGGCCGTCCTGCGCGACGTGGGCGGCGACGACCCAGCCGGAACTCTCCATCCGAGCCAGAACCTTGTAGATCTGCTGGTGGGTGGCCGTCCAGAACTGCCCGATCGACTTGTCGAAGCGGCGAGCCAGGTCGTAGCCCGAACTGGCGCGCTCGGTGAGCGAAACGGCGATCGCGTGCTCCAGTGCCACCCCGAGATCATACTATGCATCTAGTAGCGTGTCGCCTCTAATCTGA
>JBDTDN010000308.1:0-6327 GCA_039923055.1 Jatrophihabitantaceae bacterium | reverse complement strand
TTTTGATCGCAGTGTTGGCCCGGGCCTGGAGATTGTTCATTCCAGCCAACAGACAGGTGAACTCGGGTGAGTATTCGTCCAGCAACGCATAGACCTGGTCCGTCGTGCCCACCAACGTGATCAGCCGCTGTTCGTTGTCAGCCAAGAAGCTCTTGATGATCCCCGAGGTATCCGTGGCGGTCGACAGCAGGTTGTCCAACTGGGCTTTCTTCTCCACGACGGTCCGTACCGAGGTCTGCAGATTGTCCAACGTCGCAGCGATGTCCGGCACAGCCGAGTTGTAGGTCAGTGCAACCTGGCCCAGTGCTTTGAGGTCGTCCACCAGCGCCTTGGTGTACGTCGTACCGGGTGTGACGTCCGAGTTCAGGCTCTTCAGGTATGAGTCGATCCCGACGAGCGTCTGCCCCAACTTCTCGCCGCGACCCTGCAGCGCCGTCGCCACCGCGGTGAGCGTCGCATTCAACTCCGCGGGTTTCACCGCCTGCAGCAGCGGCAGCAGGTCGCCGAGCACCTTGGAGGTCTCCAGTGCCCCCGGCGAGGTGTCTTGTCCGATGGTGTCGCCCTGCTTGATCGCCGGACCCTTGTCGGCCGGGATAGTGAGCGAGACGTACTGCTCACCGAACAGGGTCTTGGGCAGGATCTGGGCCGAGACGTTGTTGGGGATGATCGACGTCCGGCCCGGGTTCAGCGCGAGCGTGACGGACGCGCCATCGCCGTCGGACTTCACTCCGGTTACCGAGCCGACGATGATGCCGCGTTCCTTGACGTCGGACTCGAGTTGCAGCTGGTTCCCGGTGTGGTCGGTGCGCAGCGTCACCGTCACCACCGAGGTGAATGCCTTGTTGTAGAAGGCGATCGAGAGGGCGACCAGGCCCGCAATGAGCACGATGAACAAGACGCCATAGACCCGGCGCTTGACGATGGTGCCAACCGTTTCGTCTGCCACCGCTAACCCGCCAACCTGACGCTGGTGGTGGAACCCCAGATTGCGAGGGACAGGAAGAAGTCGAAGAGGGTGACGGCGACGATTGCCGTACGCACCGCTCGACCCACCGCGATGCCGACACCTGCCGGCCCGCCCTTGGCCGTGTAGCCGAAGTAGCAGTGCGTCAGCACGATGACGACTGCGAACACGAGCACCTTGAAGAACGACCAGACGACATCACCGGGCGGTAGGAACAGATGGAAGTAGTGCGAGTAGACGCCCCCGGATTGGTCGTAGTAGTAGACGAGGATGACGTAGGTCGCCAGGTAGGACGAGAGCAGGCCGATGACGTACAGCGGGATGACCGCGATGAAGCCTGCGATGATCCGCGAGGTCACCAGGAACGGCAGGCTGGGCACCGCCATCACTTCGAGGGCATCGATCTCCTCGCTGATCCGCATCGCACCCAGTTGTGCCGTAAAGCCGCACCCGACGGTCGCCGACAAAGCCAGGCCGGCGACGAGCGGGGCGATCTCGCGAGTGTTGAAGAATGCCGAGATGAAGCCGGAGAGTGAGGCGATGCCAAGCTGATCCAGCGCCGCGAAGCCCTGCAGCCCGACCTCGGTGCCGGTGAAGAAGCACATGACCGCGATGACGCCGACGGTTCCACCGATGACCGCCAGCGCGCCGCTGCCGAAGACGACCTCCGACAGCAGCCGGAGGACTTCCTTCTTGTAGCGCCGAATCGTCCGTGGCGTCCAGGCCAGGGCACGACCGTAGAACGCCAACTGCTCACCGAGCTGGTCCAACGTGACCAGCGGCGCCCGTGCGGCCTTGCGGGCCGCGGCAACGAAGTCGGTCGCCATCATGAGCCCTTCGCCGGGACGATCTGGAAGTACACGGCCGTGACGACGAAGTTCACGAAGAACAGCAACAGGAATGTGATGACGACGGACTGGTTTACCGCATCGCCCACACCCTTGGGCCCGCCGCCGGCGTTCAGGCCCTTGTAGGACGCGACAACACCGGCCAAGATGCCGAAGATGAAGGCCTTCAGCTCACCGGCGTAGAGGTCAGGGAGTTGAGCAAGTGCCGAGAAGCTCGATAAGTACGCCCCTGGCGTACCACCTTGCAGCACCACATTGAAGAAGTAGCCACCGGCGACGCCGACGACGCAGACCAACCCGTTCAGAGCAACGGCGACCAGTGTGCAGGCGAGTACCCGAGGAACCACGAGCCGTTGGACCGGAGAAATGCCGAGCACCTCCATGGCGTCGATCTCGTCGCGAATCTTGCGACTGCCCAGATCGGCGCAGATGGCTGAACCGCCGGCGCCGGCAATCAACAGCGCAACCACGATCGGGCTTGCCTCACGCACAATGGCCAGCACGCTCGCGGCGCCGATGAACGACTGTGCGCCGATCTGCCGGGCCAGGCTGCCCAACTGCAGGGCGATGACCGCGCCGAACGGTATCGCGACCAGCGCGGTCGGGATGATCGTGACGCTTGCGACGAACCAGGCCTGTTCGATGAACTCACGGAACTGGAACGGTCGTCGGAACGTCAACCGCGCGACGTCCAAGAACAGCGCGAACAACCGGCCAGACTGCCGGACACCTGCAACGGGAGACAGGGAAGCCATCAGGCCGTCCCAAACGGCGCGTCCTGCGAAGACTCCGCGTCGTGCCGACCCGGGCCGGGTGTGGGTGTGGGTGTCGGGCGGTTCACCGCAGCTAACTCTCGCGTGTGGGCCTGCTCCCGTTGTTCCTGGTCCATCATCTGTTGGATGGCGCGCTGCGCCTCCAACGGCAAGGTGTGCATGAGGTTCAGCACCCGCTGCTGACGACGGGCCACGGCTTTACGCTCGGGCAGACCGGGTGAGGCCAACATCTGCGGCGGAATGCCGGTGATGTCATCGACGCCACCGGCATGATGGCCAGCCGCGAACATGGCCTGCTCGGCGGCCATCTGGGCCGAGTCCTTCTCCTCGCTCATGCCGATCGGGCCGTTCATCGTGCCGTTCAGGAACTGCCTCACGACGGGTTCGTCGCTGGTCAGCAGCACCTCACGAGGCCCGAACATGACCAGCTCACGACGGAACAGCATGCCGATGTTGTCCGGCACGGTCCGAGCCAGGTTGATGTTGTGCGTCACGATCAAGAACGTGGCATCGGTGACGGCGTTGAGGTCCATGAACAGCTGGCTGATGTAGGTGGTACGGACCGGGTCCAGACCCGAGTCCGGCTCGTCGACCAGGATGATCTCCGGCTCCAGCACCAGCGCCCGCGCCAAACCGGCGCGCTTGCGCATGCCACCGGAGATCTCACCCGGCAGTTTCTTCTCGGTACCGGTCAGACCGACCATCTCAAGCTTCTCGAACACGATGTTCGAGATCTGTTTCTCGGTCTTCTTGGTGTGCTCACGCAGCGGGAACGCAATGTTGTCGTACAGGTTCATGGAGCCGAACAACGCACCGTCCTGGAACAGCACGCCGAACAGTTTCCGAGTCTCGTACAACTTGGCCTCGGAGCAGTTCGCGATGTCCACGTCGCGGATCATGATCGAGCCCTTGTCGGGCTTGAGCAGGCCGATGAGCGTCTTGAGGAAGACGGACTTGCCGGTACCGGACGGGCCGAGCATGGCGGAAACCTCGCCCGGCGGGATCGTGAGGGTGACGTCGCCCCAGATCCGCTGTTTTCCGAAACTCTTCGTCAGATCGGTGACCGTGACCTCGACACCCACGTGAAGCCCCTTTCACTGCCAAGGTCGCTGTGGCCGGGGCCACCCATCTTGTCGTGGCTCTGCCACAGCGCACGATCCTACGAAACGAACTAACGACATTCCTACCGGTTAGTAACGCCGGTGGCGACATAGCGTCGCACATTTCTCGCCGGCTCGCTCGCGGAACCGACCGCGTCGTATTGACTTCCCTTCGCACGGATGAGAGATTCAAGCAAATCTTCTCTCACTACATCACTGGATGGACTCTGATGGCGCAACACGGGCGGCTGATCACCCTTGTGAGGACCGACGAGCCGGACGATGACGGTCGCAGTCGCGTGCTGGACGCGGCGGTCACGTCCTTCATCGACTTCGGTATCCGGCGCACGAGTATGGCCGAAATCGCCAAGCGGAGCCGGTTGAGCCCGGCGACGCTGTATCGGCGGTTCGCGCAGAAGAGCGATCTGGTCCAGTCCGTCGGGCTGCGGGAGGTCCGCCGATTCGTCGCGCACGTGGACAGCTGCGTGGATCACGACGCCTCGGCGCAGGAGCAGATCGTTGAAATGTTCGTCGCGTTTGCGAGCGGCCTGCGCCGCAACAAGCTGCTTCGCCGGCTGCTCGCGACCGAGCCGGAGATCGTGCTGCCGTTGCTGACGACCCGGGGCGCGCCGATCCTTGACCTTGGCCGCGACTACTTGGCCGAGTTCATCGCAAGGTTGCAGTCCGAGGGGAAGCTGCCCGCCTACGATCCCAAGCCGGTCGCCGAGATGATCGCCAGGATCGGCATATCACTGGCCCTCACCCCGCAGACGTCCATCCCGCTCGGCAGCAATGCCGCGGCGCGCCAGTTCGCCGTGGAGCACATCACCGTCGGCTTCCGCCTCCCCCCGCCGGCGGAGTCCTCGATCCGGGCATCGGCATGAGCGACAACTGGTTAGCGAATCGTGGGCAGGTGAGCGCAGTCGAGTTCGATCCGCGACCGCATCTGCAGGTCGCCTCGATGATGGACGCCGCCGCGAACGTGATCATGCAGTTGGCGATCCGGCCGGTCGGGCGAGGCGTGCTGGAGAGCACCGTCGAATCCGGTCAGGTGATGCGTCATCCGGTCAAGCGCGGTCGAACGACACTCACCTACCTTGCCGTCGCGATGCTCGGCACCGACGACGAGCGGGCGCTGTACCGCGAGGCTGTCAACGTCTCGCACCGTCCGGTCCACTCCGGACCGGACAGCCCCGTCCGGTACAACGCGTTCGACCCCGACCTGCAACTGTGGGTAGCCGCGTGCCTGTATCGAGGATTTCTGGACACCCTGGCCGTGCTGGGGCGTGAATTCGACGAGCCGACGTCGGAGGCGTTCCACCGCTTCGCCGCCCGACTGGGCACCACCTTGCAGGTGCAGGAAGACAGCTGGCCGGCCGACCTGGAGTCGTTCTGGAAATACTGGGACGACAAGGTGGCGGACTTGGAGATCGATGAGGCCACGCGCGCCTACCTGAAGAAGATCGCCGATCTGACGTTCCTGCCGCGCATCATCAGCCTGCCGCTCGGGCGGCTGAGCGAGTTCGTGACGCGCGGCCTGCTGCCGACGCCGTTCCGCACCGCCATGCATTACCCGTGGAGCGGCCGTGATCAGCGCCGTTTCGACCGGCTCATGTCGCTCGTAGCCTTCACCAACCGGTTCGTACCGCCAATCGCCCAGCGGATGCCGTACAACGTGCTGCTGTGGGACCTGCGCCGCCGCGTCAAGCACGGTCGCCCGCTGGTCTGAACCGGACGGCTACTTCAACAACAGGTTGGAGATAAGCCAGGTGCCCTTCTGCTTCTCCAGCGTCATCTCCAACCGGTTGCGATCGATGCGGGCCGTGGTGGATTGGCTCGTGGTGACGCTCTGGTCGAGGAAGACGATCACGACCACGCTGGTCGGTGAATTGACCTTGGCGACGCCGATGTCCTGCACCGTTGCGGTCGAGGATCCCTTGTACTGCTCGATCGTGGACTTGAGCGACGCGCTGACCTGCGCGTAATTGGTGGCAAAGCTCGGTGTCAGTTCGGCCATGACCTTCGTGAAGTCGGCGTCCAGCGTCTGATAGTTGTACGAGCCGAAGTCCACTGCATACCTCGAGGCGACCTGCAGCGCTTGCGTCTGCGCGGCGTTCAGGTCGTGCAGCCGATTGTTTGAGTCGCGTTGGTGGCTGAGGGCGAGCGCGCCGACCACGACGACGGCCGCCAGCGCAATCGCGACGGCGCCCAGCACCGAAACGGCGACGACCCACGCAGTGCTGCGCTGTCGCGGCGGGACTCCGGCCGCGGCTGCGGCCGCCCTGGCCTGCTCCGTCTGCCGGAGTCGGGCCGCTTTGGCCTCGAGCTTGGCCGCCTTGGACGTGCGGACGTTCGAACCCGGAGGGCCAGTCGGTGGCGGAAGTGGCCGGTCGGTCATCGGCCGGCCAGGGCTGGGCCGTTCACCGCCAAGGGACTTCGCGAGATCTATGCCCGCGGCGGCCGGCTCATCGATCGCCTCAGCTGGTTCGGGCGTGTTGTCGCGCTCGTCAGTCACCGTTGTCCGATCGCTGGTCCGTCATGGTGCCTTGCACAGTAGTCATCTGTCCGGGCTGCTCAGCCCCCGGTGACAGCCAGTAACATTGCCTGCCATGAGTTCGCCCCGAGCAGGCTCTGCTGGCCGC
>JBDTDN010000307.1:0-3212 GCA_039923055.1 Jatrophihabitantaceae bacterium | reverse complement strand
GGACGAGCCCACCAACCACCTAGACGCCGAGAGCGTGCAGTGGTTGGAGCAGCATCTGGCGAAGTACCAGGGCGCCATTCTCGCTGTCACCCACGATAGGTACTTCCTGGACAACGTCGCCGAGTGGATCCTCGAACTCGATCGCGGCCATGCCTACCCGTATGAGGGCAACTACTCGACGTATCTGGAGAAGAAGGCCGAACGGCTTAAGGTCGCCGGCAAGAAGGACCAGAAGCTGGAGCGGCGGTTGCGCGAGGAACTGGAGTGGGTTCGCCAGAACGCCAAGGGCCGGCAGACCAAGAGCAAGGCCCGCCTGCAACGCTATGAGGAGATGGCGGCCGAGGCGGAGAAGACTCGCAAGCTGGACTTCGAGGAAATCCAGATCCCGCCCGGCCCGCGGTTGGGCAATATCGTCGTGGAGGCCTCCGGGCTCACCAAGGGTTTCGACGGCGATCTGCTCTGGGAGGACGTCTCCTTCAGCCTGCCGCGCGGTGGCATCGTCGGCGTCATCGGCCCGAACGGCGTCGGCAAGACGACCCTGTTCAAGATGGTCATCGGCCAGGAACAACCGGACTCCGGCACGCTGAAGATCGGTGAGACGGTCAAGATCAGCTACGTCGACCAGGACCGCGGTGGCATCGACCCCAAGAAGAACGTCTGGGAGGTTGTTTCCGACGGGCTGGACTACATCCACGTCGGCCAGGTCGAGATGCCTTCGCGCGCGTACGTGTCCGCATTCGGGTTCAAGGGACCGGACCAGCAGAAAGCTGCCGGTGTGCTATCCGGAGGCGAACGGAACAGGCTCAACCTGGCCTTGACGCTAAAGGAGGGCGGCAATGTTCTGATGCTGGACGAGCCCACCAACGACCTGGACGTGGAGACCCTGGGCTCACTGGAGAATGCGCTGCTCGAGTTCCCCGGTTGCGCCGTGATCACCAGCCACGATCGCTGGTTCCTGGACCGCGTCGCCACGCACATCCTCGCGTGGGAGGGCACCGACGCCCAGCCCGGCAAGTGGTTCTGGTTCGAGGGCAACTTCGACTCCTATGAGAAGAACAAGGTCGAGCGACTCGGGGCCGACGCGGCCCGTCCGCACGCGGTCACGCACCGCAAACTGAACCGCGACTGACGGCGCGGCACGATGGCGAGGTTCGTGCACGAAGTGCACATGCGCTGGTCGGACATGGACGCCTACCGGCACATCAACAACTCCGCATATCTCGCCTATCTGGAACAGGCCCGGATTGCCATGTTCTTCGACCGCGCGCCGACTGGGGAGCGAACCTTCTCCGACGGGACTGTCATCGCCCGGCACGAGATCGACTACGTGCGTCCGGTCGTCTATCACCCGGAACCCTTGCGTCTGGAACTCTGGGTCGGTCGGGTGCGTGGGGCGTCGTTCACCGTCCATTACGAGGTTTTCGACGACGGTTCGCTTGCGGCCCGGGCGGCGACGAACTGCGTCACGTTCGACTTCACCACCGACCGACCGCGCCGGCTCGCCGATGACGAACGTGTGTTTCTGGCCGGGTTCTACGACGACGACCGGTGACCGGTTCCATGGCCACCGCCAGGCTTCTGGTCCGCCATCGCGACGGTGTCGCCGAACTGATGCCGGTGTTGCGGCGGGTGGCCACGCTCGATGCGATGGCGCTGGCTCGGCTGCGGATCGCCAACGGTGTCGCCGTCGTGTTCGTGCGGCTGCCCTTCGGCGTGCTGGTCAGCAGGTCCGTCGCTCACCCGGGTGCGGAGACCGCTGACCTGTGTGTGCGGACGGCCGACCTGCTCGACTGGTTCGACGGTGATGACGACGTTCCGATCGAACGCCGCGAAAGCGACTGGCGTGGCAGCCTGCCGCCCACAACGGGCTGGCAGCGGATCGAGACAGTTCCGGACGACGTGATCCGCGGCCTGGTCCGCAGCGGTGCGCTGGCGCTGAAAGATGCGGCCGCGCGCGAAGGCGTGGCCGGTGCCCAACCACGGGCCGAGGTAGCCGACGCCCTGCTCGACTCGATCGTGCTGAGCGTCCGTCAGAACGGCGGCCCGGGGGCGGCCGACCTCACGCTCCGGTCGCTCAGCGCGCTCACCCGGATGGGTTTCCTGCGCCGCGAATCGGCCGCAGGCATAGACCTTGCCGGACGCTGGACCAGGATCGCCGCCGAATACGGATCGGTACTTGTCGAGCGCCCAGGATTCGACCTTGGCGTATCGGTCGGCCCCAGCCTGTAATTTCCGAGCCGCTTCCGGACACCTACCTAATGACGGTGCCCGCGGGGATGAGGAGTGCGAGTGGACGACGTCGATCGACGGGCGATGCTCGACGTCTGGTTCCGCGCGTATGGCGACCGCGTGTTCGCCTACCTGCTCCACCGGACCGATCCCCAGACGGCTCAGGATCTGCTGCAGGAGGTATTCGTGGTCGCGTTCGGCAAGGTTGAGGACGTTCCGGAGCCGCCGCTCGGCTGGCTGTTCGGCACCGCACGCAGGCTGCTGGCCAACCGGTACCGAGGCTTCCGGCGGCGAGACCAGCTCATCGCTCGATTACTCGAGGACGTTGGCACCGAGCCCGATCCCGACACGTACGAGCTCAAGCAGGCTTTCGCGCAGACCCTGGCGAGCTTGACGAAGGGTGATCAGGACGTGCTCACCCTGACCGGCTGGTACGACCTCACGCCGACCGAGGCGGCCACGGCGCTCGGCTGCTCACCCTCCACCTACGCGGTGCGGCTGCACCGTGCTCGCAAGCGGTTGGCTGCGGCACTCGATGCCGCCGGATACCGCGGTCAGACCCCGGCCGGCCAATTCGCGGAGGCATTACGTGGTTGAGAAGATCAGTCATTGGCTCCGTGCGGTGCGGCCGAAGACCGCGGCCGACGAGGACTGGGCGGGGAGCGAACAGGCCGACGACGTGCTCGGCGCCATCCACGCGAGGACCGCTGTCGGCAACACGAGCGCGCCATCGGTGGCCGCCCGGTCCCGTGCGAGAGTGCCGCGTCGGATCTGGGCCCCGGCAACAATCCTCGTTGCCGCGGCGGCGGTCACGGTCGCGATTGTCTCCGGGTCGTCCGGGGGAACCGCTGGCACCGTGCCGACGCATCCGCAGGCAGTGCCCCCACTGCCTGCGATCCGCCCCGCCGCGATGTTGTTGAGCAAGGACTCGTCCTGCGCCAGCCTGCTCGCAGACCTGCGCGCGCACACCGCGGCGTCCGTCG
>JBDTDN010000306.1:0-2989 GCA_039923055.1 Jatrophihabitantaceae bacterium | reverse complement strand
GGTGTCGTCTACGACGGGACCGGGGCGCCCCCTCGCAGTATCGATCTTGGCGTCGAGGCAGGGCGGTTCGTGCTCGATCCTGGCGAACGCGCGTCTGCGACGGTGATCGATGTCGCGGGCTTGGCCGTCTGCCCCGGATTCGTGGACATCCACAAGCACTCGGATCTGAATCTGCTGTCCTGCCCGACCGCGCCGAGCACCATCCGGCAGGGGGTCACTACCGAAGTCGTCGGGAACTGCGGGCTCGGTGTTGCGCCGACCGGGGAGTCCGGTGTCTTCGCCGCCGGACTCGCCGTCAAGCCTGCAGAGATCCGTTCGGCGGCAGGGTATCTCGACCTGGACCCAGCGATTGCGATCGACTGGACCGATATCTCCGGGTACCTGGACGCACTTCGTCAGGTCGGACCGGTACCGAACGTTGCGACGTTCGTCCCGCACGGGCCGGTCCGCGCCGGCGTGGTCGGCTTCGACGACACTGTGTCTACTGCCGCGCAGCGTCAACGATTGAGCGGCATTCTCGGCGAGGGCCTGGACCAAGGCGCGGTGGGCTTGTCCACCGGCCTGGTCTACCCGCCCGCCCGCTACGCCGACGATGCGGAACTCCTTGCCCTGGCGAGGGTCGTCGCAGCCAAGGACAAGGTGTTCGCCTGGCACGTGCGGGACTACGCCGACGACCTGCTCCCCTCGGTCCGGCAGGCGATCTCGGTCGCTCTGCGGACCGGGTGCCGCACCCAGATCTCCCACCTTGCGGTGGTCGGGCGGCGCAACTGGGGCAAGGTGCGGGTAGCTCTGGATGAGGTGGACAGCGCGAACGAGCGCGGATGCGACATCGGCGTCGACTGCTACCCCTACCTGGCCGGGAACGCTCCGCTGAGCCAGCTGTTGCCGGCCGCGATCCAGGACGGCGGCGAGGACGCGATGCGCATGCGGCTCGGCGATCCCCAGATGCGCCGGTCGATCGAGTCAGCGTGGTCGGGGGCTGCATTCCAATGGGTCGACATCGTGATCAGTACGGTTCCGCCCGGGGCCGACCTCGTCGATCAGCGCATGGTGGGCCGGACGATCACGGAGATCGCGGAGAGCCTGGACGCCTCCGCGGCCGGAGTCGCGATGGATGTCCTGCAGCGATGCGGGCACGGGGTGCAGATGGTGGCATTCGGTCGGGACGAGCGTGACCTGCGCACGGTGCTGGCGCATCCGCGGTCAGTGGTGGCCTCCGACGGCATGGCCATCGATCCCGACGGTCCTACCGGCGCCGCTGGGACGCCGCACCCCAGGTCGTTCGGCTGCTTTCCGCAGTTCCTGTCGCGCTACTGCACCGATCTGGCGGACGGCATCCGGCGGTGCACGTCGGCCCCGGCGGACCGGGTCGGCCTTCACGATCGCGGCCGGATCGCCGACGGGCTGCCGGCCGACCTCGTGGTCTTCGACCCGTCAACCCTGGCCGACAAGGCCACCTACCAGGCGCCCCAACAGGTCCCCGCCGGCATCGAGTTGGTGATGGTGGGCGGCGAGGTGGTCCTTCGCGCCGGACACGGCACCGCGGCCAGGCCCGGCAATGTCCTGCTCGTCGGTCAGCAAGGATCGCGTTAGTGGCCGGCAGCTGTGTGGCCCGGCAGCTGTGGTCGCCGGCGGTGTGGTCGCCGGCGGTGTGGTCGCCGGCCGACGGCACGACCGCCATGCGGGCCAGCACGATCGGAACCGGCACCATGAGGGACAGGGACAGGGGAAGCGAACGATGATTCTGGACGTACACACACACGCCATGCGGCCCGATCACTGGGGATGTGAATGGCACACGAACTGGGAGCCGGTCTACGGTCACCCGGCCGATGACGTCACTGTCGCGCGGTACGACCAGGCGATGGCCGGGGTGGACCTCACCTTCGTCTTCGGCATCAGGGCGACCCGAGCGGGTATCAATACCCCGCACGAGTTCATTGCCGACTTCGTCAAGGAGTCCTCGACGAACTGCATCGGGTTCATGGCGCTGGACCCATCGGATCCGGACGCCATCGAACAACTCCGGCACGGCGTGGAGCTCGGCTTGCGAGGAATCAAGCTGTACCCGGTGTTGGCGCACTTTGACCCGAGAGACGAGCGGTACGACCCGTTCTATCGGGCGGCCACCGATGCCGGCTTGATCGTGCTGTGGCACATGGGCGCTACGCCGTCCCCGGAAGGCCGGCTCGACTACAGCCAACCGCTGCTGGTCGACGAGGTGGCCAGGCGACATCCGGGCCTGACGCAGATCATCGCCCACCTCGGTCATCCGTGGCAGCGCGACACCATGGTGGTGCTGCGGAAGAACCGTCGGGTGTTCTCCGACGTCTCGGCGAGCTGGTTCCGGCCGGTGGACGGCCACCGTGCCCTGATCCGGGCGCAGGAGTGGGGTGTGGTCGACAAGCTGCTGTTCGGCTCCGACTTTCCGCTGTGGACTCCGGCACAGGCGATCGACGGACTGATCGGGCTCGGTGAACTCCCGTCGATTCCCGGTGCACCCAGCATCGCCAAGGGGACCATCGACTGGTTGCTGCACGGCGATCCGCGGCCAGCGCTCGGGCTGGTGTGATGGCGCCCCCGAGGACCGGCGCCCCCCTCGCCGAGACGGCGTGGCAGCAGGTCGACACCCCGGCGCTGCTGGTCGATGTAGGCCGGCTGGAAGCCAACATCGCCGACATGGCCGCCACCTTCGCCGACCGCGGCGTCGCTCTCCGGCCGCACTTCAAAACGACCAAGTGCCTGGCCGTGGCGGAGCGACAGCGAGCAGCCGGGGCGATCGGCTTCACCTGTTCGACGCCCGCCGAGGTGCAGGCGCTGGGGCTGGCCGGCTTCGGCGGCCTGCTCTGGGCGCACCTGCCGGTGGGCCCGGCGAAAGTAGCGGCTGCTGTGTCGTTCGCCGGCGAGTGGGGTGTCACCGTGTTCGTCGACTCGATGGCCGTCGCGGCGCCGCTGTCGGACGCCGCCGTCGCCCACGGCGTCGTGGTGC
>JBDTDN010000305.1:0-7232 GCA_039923055.1 Jatrophihabitantaceae bacterium | reverse complement strand
CCGAACTGCCTTCGTCCTCGACAACGTCGTCGCCGGTGTCGAACAGTTCGCCAAGGCCGTTCACCAGTAGATAGGTGATCAGGCCCAACACTCCGGAGACCAGGACCGTCGACGTCTTGTGCGGCGGCGCCAGTTCGTACGCCGCGATCGCCAGCAGCGCCAGCGCGACGACGACCGAGAACTGTTCGAGCTTGCCGATGCGCTGCAACGGGCGCTCGATCCAGCTCAGCCAGGTCAGTTCCCGTTCCTCGAATACGAAGCCGAGGAACAGCATCAGCAAGAACATCCCGCCGAACGCGGCGATCGCCGGATGGGCCTCGTGCAGCAGGAAGCCGTACGTCCCCGGCGTGTGCACGTCGCCCTTCTGCAGCGCGAGTCGGATCGCCTCGACCGGATTGAGCTTGGCGGTGATGCCCACGATGAGCAGCGGGAACACCAGGCGCATCCCGAACACCGCGATGGCGACGCCAACGGTCAGGAACATCTTCTGCCAGAACGGATTCATCCGGACCAGCACCGTCGCGTTCACCACCGCGTTGTCGAAGGACAGCGAGACCTCCAGGACGGCGAGGATCGCGACCACGGCCAGACCGGTGCCGCCAGCGTATAGCCAGCCGAGCGCCAGGCCGATGACCGTCACCACCAGCGATCCACCGAACGTCTTCAAGAACACGTCAGTCCCTCCCGGAACAACTCACTTCAGCTCACTTCAACGAGTCGGCCGATCAGCCGATGTTGACACCGAAATCGCGCGCAATACCGCCCAGGCCGGTGCTGTAGCCCTGGCCCACTGCACGGAACTTCCACTCCGCGCCGCTCCGGTACAACTCACCGAAGATCATCGCAGTCTCGTTCGAGGCGTCCTCGGACAGGTCGTAGCGGGTGATCTCGCCGTCGCCTGCCTGGTTGACGACCCGGATGTAGGCATTGCGGACCTGACCGAACGACTGGCCACGGGCTTCGGCGTCGTAGATCGATACTGCGACGACGATCTTGTCTGCCTCGGCGGGAACGGCGGCGAGATTGACCTTGATCTGCTCGTCATCGCCTCCGCCACCACCGACCAGGTTGTCGCCCATGTGCTCGACGGATCCGTCCGGGCTGGTCAGGTTGTTGAAGAAGATGAAGTTCGCATCGGACAGGATCTTTCCCGATGTGCCGACGATCAGGGCGCTGGCGTCCAGGTCGAAGTCGGCGCCACTGGTGGTGCGTTCCTCCCAGCCCAGACCCACGACGACCGCAGTCAGACCAGGTGCCTCCTTCGTGAGCGAGACGTTGCCACCCTTGCTGAGGCTGACGCTCATGTGATCATTCCTCCTGTAGAAGCGGATTTGATTGATTCTCGAAACCGTTGCTCGACCCTAGTCCGCGCCACCGTGGTGCGCCTGTGTGCCACAACTGGGCGTCAGATCCGAACCCCGTAGTCCTGGGCGATGCCAGCCAGGCCGGTGCTGTAGCCCTGGCCGATCGCGCGGAACTTCCACTCGGCGCCGTTTCGGTAGAGCTCTCCGAAAATCATCGCAGTCTCGGTCGAGGCATCCTCGGACAGGTCATAGCGGGCGAGCTCAGTGTTGTCGCTCTGATTGACGACGCGGATGAACGCGTTACGCACCTGCCCGAAGGACTGGCCGGAGGTGTCGCCGTTGTAGATCGAGACCGGGAAGACGATCTTGTCGATCTCGGCCGGGGCGCCCGCCAGGTTGACCTTGATCTGCTCGTCGTCGCCCTCGCCCTCGCCGGTAAGGTTGTCACCGGTGTGCTGCACGATGCCATCGGGGCTGGTCAGGTTGTTGAAGAACACAAAGTGTCCGTCGGACAACACGGTGCCGGCGGCATTGCAGGCAATCGCACTCGCGTCCAGGTCGAACTGCTGGCCGTCGGTGGTCCGGGCATCCCAACCGAGACCGACCGTCACCGCCGACAGGCCGGGTGCCTGCTTGGTTAGCGAGATGTTTCCACCCTTGACCAGGCTCACTGTCACGCGCTTCTCCCAACGTCGGCGACGCCAGCACGCGCTGGGTCGGGTTGCAGGACATCTGCTGTGCAAACGACTCTAACCAACCCAATAGTTCCCGGACGTTCCACATTCAACCGAGCTCGACCAACGAGGCCACCGTCGTGAACGCGGCGCCGAACACGGGGTGCGGCCGCTCGACCTGTTCGCCGAGAATCAGGCGCACGGCATCCCACGGCAGGTTCACCCCGGCCAGCGCGGTCTGGAACAGTCCCCCGGAGATCCGGGTGTTCACCTCGAGCAGATATGGCCGGGGCACGGCATCTCCCGGCGCTTGCCAGTACCGCACCTGAACGTTGGACAAGAACGCGACGCGATGCGCGCTCACCAAGGTTCGGGCCACCTCGACCGCGGCCGGATCGTCGATGAGCAGGCGACGGCGCAGCGAGCGTCCGCGCCCGATCGCCGCCAGCATCGAGCCGGCCTCGGTCGCCAGCACGTCAATGCTGAGCTCCGGGCCCGTCAGATATGGCAGGACCAACAGTTCAGGCAGTTGCAGGCCGTCGTGCTCGGCACGATCCAGGGCGGCGCAGTAGCTATCGAGGTCGGCCCTACTGCGCACCCGACCGAGCAATTCATCAAGCTCGACAGCAGCGGTCGTCAGCACCCGATACCCCGCGCCACCAGCGCCGTGGGTGGGCTTGACACAGACAGGCTGACCCCCGTCGGCTAGGTGCGCATACGCATCACGCAGTGCAGCCGACCCGACCGCGACGTGGAACGGCGGGACTGGCAGCATCAGTTCGCTCGCGGCGCGATACGCGGCGGCCTTGTCCGCGAACAGACGCACCGTATCGCCGTCCGCACACATCAGCCGTGTGCCGATTCTCGCGAACTGCTCACGGGCATCAGCCAGGACGTCCATATGCAGCCGAGGTACGAGGACGTCGACGCCGTGCGTACGCGCAAACGCGAGGGCCCAGTGCACGTAGGCGTCCGGGTTCAATTCGGGTTCGGGAAAGCCTTCGTCGCAGGCGCGCAGAACCGGTGAGTCCGGATCGATGTGCGAACCGATCACGTGCAGGGGGCGGCCGGTGCTGTTACGGCGAAGCATGGCGATAACGTGGCTGTTCGTCGCGTACGAGCGGTTGAACCAGATCCGCAGCATCCCTATGGATACCGCACCGATCCCCCGTGCTGCATACCAGTGGCGTCGGCCTGCGCGACCTGATCGGCTGATCCGGCTCCGATAGCCTGGACGTTCTTCGAAGGAGCAGACATCACCGCAGCAGATCCGTCAGCGACAGCCCCGGCCGAGCCAACGGTCCCCGCGACCGAGCGCGAAATGGCGATCGAGCAGGCACACGTGAGTCGGCTCTACCTGCAACTGGACGAACTACTCGTTCAGGTGCAGCGGACGCTGGACCAGACCGCACGGTCCGGCACCGTCGGCACACCCGGAGCCCGGAGCGAGCGCGATGCCTTCATGCGGCTGTATTCCCAGCGGGTCCGCACGCTACAGAACGTCGAATCGCGGCTGTGTTTCGGCCGGCTCGATCTGGCTGGCGGCACCCGTCGATACATCGGTCGGATCGGGATGTCGGACAAGGACCGACACGAACTGCTCGTCGACTGGCGCGCACCGGCGGCCGAGCCGTTCTATCAAGCGACGGCCGCCCAGCCCGACGGCGTGCTACGGCGGCGGCAGATTTCCACGATGGCCCGACGTGTCACCGGCGTGCAGGACGAGGTGCTGGACCTGGCCGGCTTCGAAGCGGCCGGGGTGGACGGCGGGCACGTAGTCGTCGGCGAGGGCGCACTGTTCGCCAGCCTGGATGCCGCCCGCGGTCCGCGGATGCGGGACATCGTCGCGACGATCCAAGGCGATCAGGACCGCGTGATCCGCGCACCGCTTGCCGGGGTACTGGTCGTACAAGGTGGGCCGGGGACGGGCAAGACGGCGGTCGCCCTGCATCGCACCGCATTCCTGCTCTACGCCAACCGCGAGCGAATCTCCCGGACAGGGGTGCTGCTGGTCGGGCCGAACCGCGTGTTCTTGCGCTACATCGATCAGGTGCTGCCCGCGCTCGGCGAGGCCGACGCGGTCGTGATGTCCACGCCGGGCGAGCTATATCCCGGCGTTGTCGCGACCCGTGTCGACGCACCGGATGTCGTTGCGCTCAAAGGCGATCTGCGGATGGCGGAGGTGATCGCCGAAGCCGTCAAGCGACGCCAGCGCACGATCAGCTCCGGCCGCCCGCTCGACGTCGAAGGCACCACCATCTTCTTGCTGCCGCGGCATGTCCGTGACGCCCGCGAGCATGCGCGTCGGACCCGGTCGCCCCACAATCTCGCCCGGCAGACTTTCGTGGCGGAGGTCTTACGGCACCTGGTCCGCGCGCTGGCGGCCGCTCGTGGGGTGGACGTGGACGAGGAATCTCGACCCGGACTGATGACCGAGCTCTACGCGAGCGTCGACGTGCGGCGCGAGGTCAACTGGTGCTGGGCGCCGATCAGCCCCGAACGGTTGCTGCGCGATCTGTACGCCAACCCCGAACGGCTCGGCGAGGCTGCCGGACGGTTGCGGCGCGAGGAGCGGGCGCTGCTGCAGCGCGAGCGGTCCGCGCCGTGGACGATCTCCGACGTACCGCTGCTGGACGAGGCCGCCGAGCTCCTCGGTGAGGACGACAGCGCCGTCCAGGCCGCCAAGGCACGCGCTGAGGCCGATCGACGCGCCGAGGTTGACTACGCGCAACAGGTGCAGGACACCTTCGGCGGCGCGGACTTCGCCACCGCCGAATCGCTGGCTGCGCGGTACGCCGACAACTCCTCATCGGGCAGCGTGGCCGAGCGGGCCGGCGCCGACCGGGCGTGGGGATACGGCCATGTTGTCGTCGACGAGGCGCAGGAGCTCTCACCGATGGCCTGGCGGACGCTGATGCGCCGCTGTCCCAGCGGTTCGTTCACCGTCGTCGGCGACGTGGCGCAGACCGGCTCCGCCGCGGGGGCCGCCGCCTGGGCAGATGTCCTGACCCCGCACGTGGGTGAGCGTTGGACGCAGGTTGAACTCACCGTCAACTACCGCACACCGGAGCAGGTGATGGACGTGGCTGCCGCTGTCCTCGCCGCCGGCGGATCCTTGGTCCGCGCGCCCCGCTCGGCGCGGATCGGACGTTACGAGCCCGAGTTCAGCCGGGTTGTCGACGCATTCGCCTCACCTGCGCTCGTCGACATCGTGCGCCGGGAATGGCAAGACGCGGCGGGCGGGACCATCGCAGTGATCACGCCCCGTTCGGCGCACGCCACCGTGGCGGCCACCGTCCGCGCGGCCCTACCCGACGGCATCGTCACGGCGGATTCCGACGCGCTCAGCCTGCCCGTCTCGGTACTGACCGTCGCCGGCTGCAAGGGGTTGGAGTTCGATACCGTGATCGTGCTCGAGCCCGCAGCGATCATTGCCGAATCGGCACGTGGTCTGAACGATCTATACGTGGCGTTGACCCGTCCGACTCAACGGCTGCACGTGCTGCACGCACTGGATCTGCCGGCAGGAATGGGAACCGCCCCAGCACAGCGCTGAGACCGCTCACGCGCCAGGCGACGCCTGCGCCGAATACCGCCCAGGCGCACACGGCCAGCACAGCGATCGCGACGATGCCGTCGAGCCACCAGTGGTTTCCCGTTGCTACGACGACGAAGATCGTGATCACCGCGTGTGCCGGGCCGAGATAGCGCCACCGGCTCGTGCTCACCCGCCACGCGTAAAAGCCGACGAAAACCGCCCACGCCACGTGCACCGACGGCATCGCCGAGAGCTGGTCGGCCGGGAATCCCCCGCTGTAGACGGATTGGTTGTACAGCCTTCCGGTGTCGATGATGCCGGGCAGCATCCGCGGCGGGGCGACCGGAACGAACTGGATCAGCAGACAACTCAGGGTCGTCCAGGCCAGCACCTGACGCACCGGCCGGTAGTTCTCGCGGTGCCGAACGAACAGCCAGATCAGGAAACCGAACATGACCGTGAAGTGCATCGTCGCGTAGTAGAGGTTGGCCGCTTCTACGACCAGCCGATGTCCCAGGATCAGGTGCTGCACGCTGTGTTCGGCGGGCAGGAACCAATCGTGCTCGATCCGTTCGATCCAGCGTGATCGGGCGAATGCATCACCACCGGTGTCCAAGGAGAGCTTGCCGGCCAGCCGCCACAGCCCGTACAGCGCGCCGATCGTGGCCGCTTCTCGCGCGAATGCGCCGACGGCCCGCACCCGGGACTTGCTCGACAGGGCCAACGCGCCGCCGCCCGCGGCGAGCACGGCCGCCACTTCGAGCGAGTGCTGCCATGTCATCGATACCGTCTGCACGGGACAACTATGCCCGCAGTTCGGAGCGGGCGGTCAGCGCGCCACGTCTACAGACTTGCAAAGGGTGGGCACGGCTGGGTTCGAACCAGCGA
This sequence comes from Jatrophihabitantaceae bacterium, assembly GCA_039923055.1. Lineage (GTDB taxonomy): Bacteria > Actinomycetota > Actinomycetes > Mycobacteriales > Jatrophihabitantaceae > DASXYU01. The sequence continues at coordinate 828 of JBDTDN010000305.1, read as the reverse complement.
CCCCTCGCGTGTGAAGCGAGTGCTCTCCCACTGAGCTACGCGCCCTTGTGAACGACGTCGACCATTATCAACCGCGTCAGACTACACGGCGCAGTAACCCGGTCGGCACGCTATTGACCGAGGTAGGCCCACCAGCCGAGCACGATTGCCGCAGCGACGATCAACACGCACAGCAGGCCGACGAGCGCCTTGGCCCAGAGTCCCTGACGTCCGAGCCAGGCGGTCCAGTTCCGCAGGAATGCACGCGCTCGATTGAGCAGCCGCGCCGCCCACTCGAACTCGGTGGCCAAGATTCCGAGGCCGGCGAAGATGATCAGCCAGCCGGGTCCGGGCAGCGGCAACAAGATAATGCCCAGGACTACGACGCCCGCACCGACGAGCGTCACGACTACCCGCCAAGCCAGCACGCCACCGGGTAAGGACCGCACGCGAGCACGACCGGCATGGAGTCGGTCCGCGAGCCGACGGCTCCGGGTCTGCGTCTGTACATGCTCCATCAAAGAACGATACGTGACGCGCAGCGACGTCGGTTCGGCCCCGGGGCAGGTCCGGTCGCTGTGTTTCGGCTCCCAGCAGGTCGCGAAAGCACTCGTCCGCTCGGTAACGTCAGGCGCCCGCACTTTCAGTTCCGGATGGAGAATCATGCGAAGCCCCAAAGCCTTCTTCTCGCCGCTGGCCCTCGGTGCCCCCTCGCCGGTGCACGAGATCCCGTTCCGTCCGTCGCGGATGATCCATTTCTTCGACCCGAGCAACGAGAGGATGGCCGCGAAGATCCCGGCGATGGTGGGCAAGGTCGATGTCCTGCTCGGCAACCTTGAGGACGCCGTG
>JBDTDN010000304.1:0-2977 GCA_039923055.1 Jatrophihabitantaceae bacterium | reverse complement strand
GGTCCGAGACCGCACCTGACCGCCGGTTGATCTTGATGACGATCTACCGGCGGTTTACTTCGGCCAAGAGGCGTCGATCTGCTCCGCAATCGTGTCCACCGAGGTGCCCTGAGCGAACCACTGCACCATCGCCTTCCACTCCGAGCCCGAGCCGACAGCTGCCGGCATCGCGTCCGAGGCATCGAAGCGGAAGGTGGCATCGGGGTTCGCCAGGTACTTCGCCGAAAGCTTGTCGATCGGATCGGTGTACAGGCTCTGGTCGACCTTGGTGTTTGCCGACACCCAACCCGGTGCAACCTGGATCCGACTGTCGGCCCATTCCGGGCTGGACAGGTAGTTCTGCACAGCCTGGGTGGCCGCATCGTCGGAGAACGCCGTGACGAACTCGCCGCCGCCCTCGACCGGGGTGCTGATCGACGGGTTCACCGGCGGCAGATAGAACGCGAAGGCGTCACCGTCGGCCGAAACGTCGGTGCCCTTGGGCCACTGCGCCTCGTAGAAGGATGCTTGCTGCAGCATCGCGCACTGGTTCTTGAGGATCGGCAGACCCGCATTCTGGAAGGTTGTGGTTGCGATCGACTGCACGTTGCCGTGGCCGCCGTTGACCCATGCCGGGTTCTGCATGTAGCCCTTGACCGTGTTCATCGCGGCGAGGATCTGCGGCGAGCTGAACTTCACCTTGTGACTGATCCAGTCGTCGTAGACCTGCCCGCCGTAGGTGCTCAGGACCGCTTCTTCGAGCCAGTCGGTGGCCGGCCAGCCACTCGCGGTGCCGGAGGAAATGCCGCCACACCACGGCTTGGCGCCGTTGTTGTCGGTGGCGATCTGCGCCGACAGAGCCATCAGATCTTTCCAGGTCGTCGGCACGGTGTAGTTGTGCGCCTTGAAGTACTTCGGCGAGTACCAGACCAGCGTCTTCATGTTTGCGCTCATCGGCGCGGCATAAAACGTACCGCCGACACTGCCATAGCCTTTCCAAGCGTCGTTCCAGTTGTTCTCGTTCGCGACGGTCTGCGCCGGTGGCTTCTTGACCTTGCCGGTGAGCACCATCTGGGTGAGCAGACCGGGCTGCGGGATGACCGCCAGGTTCGGGGCATTACCGCCGTTGACCTTCACCGGCAGGTCCGACTCGAAGGTGTTGGAGCCGGTGTACTTGATCGTGATGCCGGTGCAGCTCTGGAACTGGGCCCACGACTTGTTCAAGGAGTCGGACTCCGGGCTGAGGATCGAGCCGAACATCGTGACGGTACTGCCGGTATGACCTGCATAGGCAGAATACGGCGCACATGCGCCGGTGAGCGTCGCGCCGGACGTCGCGCCGGACGTCGCGCCGCCGGTGTCCTTCGAGGCACCGCCGCCGCCGCTGCTGCTGCAGCCAGCGATCGCAGTCACCGCTGCCACAGCACCGGCAATCAATGCCACTCTGCTTTTGACCATGGGTTGGTGTCCTTCCACAGACTGTGAATCAGTATGTAACCGGTTACATAAAGCATGATGGAAGCGCTCGGCGCACGACACAACCCGCTGCGCGAGATCGTTACCCTGCTGTTACCCGATCCGCACCGTGACCAGCTTCTGGCGATTTGGCCGTTTACGCCAAACGTCGACGTCACGAACTGGTGGAGCCCCTCACTCGCAACTCGGTGGGCAGCACCAGGGACTCGCCTTTCACCTCTGGCGACTCGGCGCCCACCGCAGTCATGAGCAACTCCAAAGCAGATCTGCCGAGGATTCGGATCGGCTGTTCGATCGTGCTGAGATCAAATGCGTCGGCGAGGTCGTGCCCATCAAATCCGATGATGGCGATGTCACCCCGCTCGCGATCGCTGCCTGCGTGCAGCCCGGCCCGTCCCAGCGCCCGCATGGCCCCATAGGCCATCTCGTCGGACATGCAGAACACTGCCGTTGGGCGCGGCGTTCGTGCGAGCAACCGCGTCATGGCCCGCTCACCGCCGGCTGCGGTGAATCCGCCGACAGCGCGTAGCGAGGCCGACGCAGATAGCCCGTGCTCGGTCAGGACATCGAGATAGCCTTCGAGCCGGTCGTTCTCGGGCAGGATCTGGGTCGGCAATTCACGGCCGGTCACCAGCCCGATCCTGGTATGTCCGAGATCCACCAGATGCTGGACCGCCTTACGCGCTCCGAGTCGGTCATCGATGGCGACGCTGGGCAGTCCGTGCCCGATCGCACCGAGCAGCACGACTGGCATTTGCAAGTCAGCCAGCGCCTCGATCTCGTGCCGCGGAAGTGACATACCGATTACGAGAGCACCGTCCACCCGCCGTCGCATGCGCTCGGCGGCACCGGGGAGGCCGAGGGTTTCCAAGTCCTCGGTGGTGTGCAGCAGCAGATCCATATCATGCCGCTTCAGCCCCTCCTCAATCCCGGCGAACACCTCGGTGAAGTACCACCCGCCGACGTAGGGCGTGACGATACCGATCGTCCCCGTCCGCCCGGAGGCTAACCGCGACGCCACCGGCGACACCGAGTAGTGCAGCGTCTTGGCCACGGCAAGGATCCGATCCCGCGTGCGCTCGTCGACGTTGTCGAACCCGCGAAGCGCACGCGACACTGTCGCAGCCGAGACTCCGGCCGCTTGCGCGACGTCGCGGATTGTCAGTTTCGCCGTCGGGCGGGGCACCACGGAGCCCGTGGACGCTCGACCGACCGCGTCAGCGATGGAATCCTCGGTCGTCACCGGGTCAGCCGAGACGCAGCCCGGTCTCTGGATCGAAGACGTGAATGTCGGTCGGCAACACCTCCACGTTGACCTTGTCCCCGATCCGGGGCGAGACCTGCGCCTGTGGGCGAGCAACCAGACGCTTGGCGCCGTCTGCATCATCAGTCAAGGTGCCGTACACGAACGCATCGGCACCCAGTTCCTCGACCAGTTCCACCGACATCGACAGGCCGGTCGAGTTCGTCGTGACGTTCAATGCCTCCGGTCGCAGCCCAATGACCACCTTGTCGAGTCCCT
>JBDTDN010000303.1:0-11249 GCA_039923055.1 Jatrophihabitantaceae bacterium | reverse complement strand
GGACTGCCCAGTACCGTCAACTTCCCGTCCACGCCGATCCGCAGGAATGCCGGGTTCGCGGCCGGTACCATTCCAAGCGCAGCGGCGACACTCGCCAGATTGCCCGGCGCAGCGCTGGCAGCGACCTCGTTCTGCAACTGCTCGAGTTCCGCGGACAGACCGGTGTCCTGAACCGCGAGATCGTGACGGTTCAGTTCATTCGCTGCGGAGGCGGTGTTCAACGCGAGCAGTGCCGACATCGCACCCACGACCAGCGCGACGACCAGGATCGCGAACGGCACCCTCGGCGCGCGCGCGGCTGACTTGGACCCTGCTTTGGCCATGAAGGCTCCCCCGTTCACGCGCACTGACGGATCCGTTCTGCCGCCCGTAGTCGGACCGAGGCCGAACGCGGGTTGTCGCTGATCTCTTGTTCAGACGCCGATTCGCTGCCCCTGCTCAACAGCCGCAATTCGGGACCGCGGTCGGCAAGGGTCACCGGCAGGCCCACCGGCGTCCGGTCTACCGCCAGCTCGGCCATGGCGTGCTTGACGATCCGGTCCTCCAACGACTGGTAGGACAGCACCACGATGCGGCCGCCGACCCGTAAAGCGCGCAGCGCCGCGGGCGCTGCCGTGCGCAGCGCATCCAACTCGGCGTTGACCTCGATCCGCAGCGCCTGGAACGCCCGCTTGGCCGGATGACCGCCGTGGCGCCGGGTGGCGGCAGGGATCGCCCCGCGGATGATTTCGGCGAGCTCTGCGGTCGAGTCCAACGGGGCTCGTCGCCGGCGTCGATCAATCGCCTGGGCGATGCGGAGAGCGAACCGTTCCTCGCCGTACTCGCGCAGCACGCGAGCCAGTGCGCCGACCGGGTACCCGTTGACGACGTCGGATGCCGTCAATTGCTGCGTCGTGTCCATCCGCATGTCCAGCGGCGCGTCGTTGGCATATGCAAAGCCCCGGGCACCGACATCCAGTTGCATGGACGACACACCCAGGTCGAAAAGGATGCCGTCGACCCCGTCATATCCGAGCGAGCCGAGCACGTCGGGCATCTGGTCGTAGACCGCGTGCACGAGATGGGTACGGCCACTGAACTGCGCGAGTCGCTCGTGGCTGCGCCGCAGCGCGGCGGGGTCTCGATCCAGTCCGATCAGCGTCAACTGCGGATGTGCGAGCAGTAGCGCTTCGGCGTGCCCGCCAAGGCCGAGTGTGGCGTCCACGACCACCGCCGCCCGGTCGGTGAGCGCCGGTGCGAGCAGGGTCAACACCCGATCCAGCAATACCGGAACGTGCACCGCCGAGGACGCGTCCGGCGTCGGCTCGGGTCCGTCCATCACTGCTCGTCCTCCGGTCCGCTCGATGTGCTGGGAACGCACGGGCTAGGTATTCGACAGGCCCGGTGGGGCGAAGTGGGGTGGCGGTCGCATCGGCAAGTTCGGTGACGTTCGATCTGGTCCCCGCCCGTCCCGCCTGGCACCGGGGAAGGTGTGTCAGGAGGGGGACGGGAGGAGGCCGGACCCGAACGTCAGGCGCGGCGCTCGCGGACGAGGGCGGAGGTCAGAAGAAGCCCGGCAACACCACCTCTGCGATGTCGGCGAAGGCGCTGTCGGCCTCATCCGCATAGGCCTCCCAAGTGGGCGAGTCCCAGATCTCCAGGCGGGTGTCGACACCGACGACGACACAGTCCTTGACCAGGCCGGCGTACTTGCGCAGCACCGGCGAGATCGGTATCCGGCCCTGACCGTCCAGCGAATCCTTCGTGCCACTGGCGAAGACCGTCCGGCCATAGTTGCGGACGCGCTTGTCGGTGATTGGCGCACTGCGGATCGCGTGGGTGAACTTCTCGAACTCCGGAGTGGCGAAGACGAACAGGCACCGGTCCAGGCCCTTGCAGACCACTAGTCCGTCATCGAGATCCGGGCGGAACTTGGCCGGCAGCGCAAGGCGGCCCTTGTCATCCAGGCGCGGAGAATAGGTGCCGAGAAACATCGGTACCTCCTCCTTTGCTGTGCGCCCGGGCCCTTTGGGGGTCTTGCCGGATTCAGTTCATTTCACAGACCGTGTGGCAATTTACCCCACGGCTCCCCACGGTACCCCACATCGCGACACCGTCAATCACAATCCCCGCGCGTCGGCCACCAATTCAGCGATACTCAAGGTCGGCCGGACAGACCGGACAGCCGAGCATCGAAGGCAGGCACGTGGACGACGTTGCGAATGGGTCCCTGTCGGACAGGCCGCTGTCGGACAGGCCGCTGTCTCCCGAACCCCAACCGACCGCGCAGCATGCCTCCCATGCCGCGATGCCGCAGGCAGATCCGAGCCCGGCGGACGTCCAGACAGTGCAGGAGGTGGGCGCGCGGATCGCGGCGAACATCGGGCGGGTGATCGAGGGAAAGCCGGCTGCCATCCGGCTGGGTCTGGCTGTCCTGCTCGCCGAGGGACATCTGCTGATCGAGGACGTCCCCGGCGTCGGCAAGACGAAGTTCGCCAAGGCGCTGGCCCGGTCCGTCGACTGTTCGGTCCGCCGAATCCAGTTCACCCCGGATCTGCTGCCCAGCGACGTGACCGGCGTCAGCGTGTACAACACCGAGGAACGCGACTTCGAGTTCAAGCCTGGCCCGGTGTTCGCGAACATCGTCGTCGGCGATGAGATCAACCGCGCCTCCCCCAAGACGCAGTCGGCGATGCTCGAATGTATGGAGGAGCGCCAGGTGACCGTCGACGGGATCACCTACCGCCTCGAGGCGCCCTTCATGGTGCTGGCCACGCAGAACCCAATCGACATGGAGGGCACCTACCCACTGCCCGAGGCCCAACGCGATCGGTTCACGGCTCGGATCTCGATGGGTTATCCGGATCGCCGTGCCGAGATCGCAATGCTCGACGAACACGCCGCCAGCGACCCGTTGGACGACCTGCAACCGGTCTCGGACGCGACCGAGGTGCGGGCGCTGATCCTCAGCGTTCGCAAGGTCTTCGTCGCCGATCCGATCAAGGCGTATGCCGTGGATCTGGCCGAAGCCACCCGTCGCTCGCGTGAGGTCCGGTTGGGCGCCTCGCCCCGCGCGACACTGCAACTGCTACGTGCCGCCAAGGCATGGGCCGCCTTGCAGGGACGTGAGTACGTCCTACCGGACGACCTGCAGGGCCTGCTCGGCCCGGTGTTCGCCCATCGGATGCTGATGGGGACCGAGGCACGTATGGCCGGGCGTAGCGCCGATGACGTTCTGACGCAGCTCCAGAACACGGTGCCGATACCCGCGCACGTCGACACCGCAGCAATGAGCACCGCGCGCCGTCCATGAAGCGATTCGGGTCCGAGCTGACCACGCGGGCGAGCTGCCTGCTCGCGGCAGGGCTTACCGCACTGGTGTGCGGTCTGGTTCTGGGCGAGGCCGATCTGTCCAGGGCCGGCATGCTCGCGCTGGTGATTCCGCTCGTGGCGCTGCTGGTCGTCCAGCGCTCCAGGGTGCAGCTGGCGAACTCCCGCAGCGTCGAACCCGGGCGCTTGGTGACCGGCGAGAACGTGGTCCTACACCTGGCGGTTGCCAACAAGTCGCGACTACCGACAGGTGCGTTGATGCTCGAGGACCAGCTCCCGAGTCAGCTCCAGGGACGCGCGCGCTTCGTTCTCGACGGCTTGAGCGGCCGGGAAACACGGACGGTGTCCTATCGACTGCCGGGTCTGCCGCGCGGGCAGTACCGATCCGGCCCGCTGCGCGTCCGGCTCACCGATCCGTTCCACATGGTGGAGGTCCTGCGCTCGTTCGAGGCCACCAGCGCGCTCACGGTCGCTCCGATCGTCGAGCAGCTGCCCGGCGTCGACCCGCCACGCTCGAACGACATCGGCGACAACGCGGGCAGCCACTCGATCGGTACGCACGGCGCGGACGACGCATCGACCCGCGAGTACCGGACCGGCGACGACCTCCGCAAGATCCACTGGCGGTCCTCAGCCCGTACGGGCGCGCTCATGGTGCGCCAGGAGGAGCGACCGTGGCAAGGCCAGACGGCGATAATGCTCGACCTGCGAACAAGTGCGCACACCCGACGCAGCCTGACCGCGGACGAGCCGGCCGGTGACGAGCGCCGTCGCGACAGCATGGAGTGGGCGATCAGTGCCGCCGCGAGCATCGGCGTGCACCTGCTGCTCGCACATCGCGGCGTGGAGTTGATCAGTGACCCGACCGCCGCCGAAGCGCTGCCCGTCACCGACCCGACCCAGTTACGCGAGCACCTGGCCGGTGTACGGGCGGTCCGGCAGTCGGACTATGCCGGTGCCGGTGCCGTCATCGCACGCGTGGCCCGTGAAAGCGCACTGATCGCCGTGCTCGGGGCCACGGACGCGATCACCTTACGAGTGCTCACCGAATCGTTTCACCGCAGCGCTTCCGGCTCCGCGTTCGCTCTCGTGCTGGACACCGACGCTTGGGCAGCCATCCCGGATAGCGGCGAAACCCCCGTCATCGAGGCGAGCCCCGCACAACTCACGGCCCAGACACTGCGCACAGCCGGGTGGCAAGCGGTCGTCGTGCGTCCGACCGACAGCGTCGCGGCCGTCTGGGCCACCCTGGTACGCAGTCGGGCCGGGATCTCGCCGCTGGGAGTGCGATGAGTGTCGGCGTACATCCTGACCGGACCAGGGTGAGTGACGCCACCTCGGTGGTCCAGTCCCGTGAGCGGGGCGGGCTCACCGGCAATTCCGGTGTCCGCCGCACGCTGATCGCGTATACCGCGAGTGCACTCGGCGTCGTTCCGCTCGTAACGATGTTCAGCGACCGGGGCTGGTTGCTCGACGTCTGGCTGGCGATGGCCGTCGTCCTGATGCCCGCGCTACTTCTGCGTATCCGGCACGCGCCGGGCGCGTTGCAGATCTGGGCCGGTCTGGTCTTGCTGATCCCGTGGGTCACCGTCCGATATTTTCCGGACCACGCTGTGCTCGGGTTCCTTCCCGGGCCCGGCGCCTGGAGGGACGTGCGGGCCCTGTTCACGGACCTGCATCGCACCACGTCGACCCAGGTTGCGCCGGTCCATTCGAGCGTCGCGACGAACCTGGCCCTGTGCGTGATGCTCGGGCTACTGGTCGCGCTAGTGGATCTGGTGGCCGTTGTCGGACGACGCAGTGCGGTTGCTGCCGTCCCGCTGCTGATCGTGTACACCGTGGCTGGCGCCGTCGCTCGGCACGCGGTGCCGTGGCCGTTGTTCGTCATCGCCGCGGCAGGGTTTCTGATGCTGCTCGCGATCGACGCGCAAGACGATGTCGCCAACTGGGGGCATCGCGTGCGGCGTGCGCAGACGTCGCGAACGCGAACCAGGCTTGCGGTGTCCGGCCAGCGCATCGCGGTCTGGTCGATCGTGCTCGCCGTCGCACTGTCGATCATGCTGCCCAACCGCGGCACGAACGTGTTCGCCCAACTGCTGCGGCACGTCGGCGGCTCCGGCGGCGGCAGCGGAACCATCGACCCGTTTGCCGCGCTGAAGGGCGATCTGGTGCGCAAGTCGCCAGTCAACCTCGCGACCGTCACCGTGCCGACGGGCCTTGCGGCCCAGCCGTTCTATCTGCGGGAATCGGTCTTGTCGGTCTTTGAGGGCGACGGCTGGGTCCCCGGCGATGTCGGTGCTACCGAGCCCCTCGACCGGCTCTCGACCGGCCAACTTCTCGCCGTGGACGCGCTGGGCTTCAATGCCACAATCAAGGTCACCGGGCTGACGGGCGCACCACCGGTTTTCGCGGTATCGACTGGAGTTCGCGGACTTGGGCCGGGCACGCGCTGGAGCCCGCGGGATCAGGTGTTGCTCGGCACGACCCTGCACTCGGGCCAGCAGTACTCAATTTCCGCCGAACAGGTCCAGCCTACCGTCGGCCAACTGCAGCACGCGAGCACCAGTGATAACGGACCCGGCGGCGCGTGGCTGCAATTGCCGGCCGTCCCGCACCAGGTGACCACGTTGGTGGAGCAGTTGACGGCGCACGCGCAGACCTCCTACGACAAAGCCCGCGCCATCAGCAACTTTTTCGCCGACCCTGCTAACGGTTTCGGCTACAGCCTGCAGACCCGAGCGGGCGATTCCGGTAGCGACCTGGTCGACTTTCTGACCAATCGCGTGGGCTACTGCCAGCAATATGCGGCGGCACTGGCGGTCATGCTGCGAGTAGCAGGAGTGCCGGCGCGGGTCGTCCTGGGTTACACACACGCCAAACCCGATGCCCACGGCAACTTTGTCGTGACCTCCAACGATGCGCATGCCTGGGACGAGGCGTACTTCGGGGGTATCGGCTGGGTTCCGTTCGACCCAACGCCGTTGGCAGGCATCAACGGCGGCGCCTCGAACGATCTGGTCTGGGCTCCGCACCAGGTCCCGTCAACCGGCGCACCGAGCAGCGCCGAGCCGACCGTCCGGCCCGAGCACTCGGCGAGCACCACCGCGGGCAGCCCGACGGCCGGCTCGGTCCCGACCCAGGCCAGCGCAGAGGACGGGCTCACTACGCAGGAGATCTGGCTGGTTGCCATCGTGCTGCTCATCGCCGTGGTGGTCGCTATCGCCTCCGTACCATGGCTGATTCGGTCCCGGCGGCGTCGGCGGCGACTGCGTGCTGCCCGCCGCGACGGCCCAGATCAGTTGTGGGCCGAACTGTCGGACACGGCAACAGACCTGGGGTACGTGTGGTCCTCGACGCGGACGCCGAGGCAGGTGGCCGCCTGGCTGGCCGGGCCTGCCGTACCCGCGGTGCAGTCGCTGCAGACGCTGGCACTGGCTGTGGAGCGCTCGCGGTACGCACCGCCGGCGACGGGTGATCCCGTCGACCTGAGCGCGGATCTTGCGGCGGTTGACACGGCGCTGCGGGCAAGGCTGGACCGACGGACGCGGATCGCAACGCGGATCTGGCCGACTTCAGTACGCTGGACCAGATGGTCCGGCCGCCGAACACGACGGCATTGAATCCGCCGGTCGGGACGCGGCTGTCTTGGCGCAATACTCGGGCGCGGTGGCGTCCGGGCCTACTCCTCGTCGAAGCGACGACGCAGTCGGTCTTCCATCCGGGTACGCAGGCCACTCGGGTGTGCATCCCGGGAGGAGCGCGACGGCGATGGCTGGTCGATCGGCGAACTCGGCCGCTCGCGCAAGGATTGGACGGCGTATCCACACGAAGCGACGACAAGCACGAATCCGAACACGCTCAGCGCGATGATCGAGGTAACCAGACCGACGAGTACCAGGCCTAGCCCCAGCAGGATTCCCAGCGAGCAGAGCACGATCGCTCGACGATGCCGGGAGTGCGAGCGAACCGACCGCACGCTGGAAACAAACTTCGGGTCCTCGGCGTAGAGCGCCTGCTCGATCTCGTCGAGCAATTTCTGCTCGTGATCGGAGAGCGGCACGATGCCCTCCTTCGCTGCTGCGACCGGTGTAGTCGCTGGCGTTCGTGGATCGATCTGTCGAACAACTCGGTGCGCAGATCCTGCGAGCTGCATCACGAGTCCTCTTCAGCATACGAGGCGATCGGCCGGATCGAAAGTTTACCGACGATCTGGTGTGCGATTTGCACCGAAATCGGGCGCAGAGCTGTTCAGCAAAGCCCCGTAGGCCAACGCGGAACTGCCGAACCTTGCTCGAGCGGCATCCAACACGGTCTCCGCTGCCCGGTGCCGGGCCTGTCGTTCGGCGCCGTCGTTGTGCAGTAGTAGTTGTTCGGGCTGTTCGCCGGCCGCACACAGGTTCTCGCACTTCACGCCGACCAGTCGGATCCGCGGACGGTCCAGGTGTAGGTCGCGGTAGAGCTCCAGGACGGTTTCGTAGATGGTGTTCGTGGAGTCGGTCGGGCTCGGTACAGTCCGGACCCGGGTGATCGTTTTGAAATCTGCGAACCGGATCTTGATACCGACCGTGCGGGAGAGAAAACCCCGGGCGCGGACCCGTCGGCCCACCTCACCGGACAGGCGCAGCAGCTCCCGGTAGACGTCGACGGACTCGGTGAGATCGACGTCCAGCGTACGGTCGGAGCTGATCGACTTCTCCTGCTCACCGACCTGAACGGTGCGCGGGTCCAGGCCGTGGGCAAGGGCAGCAAGATGCGTGGCGATGGCCGCTCCCAGGGCCCGACGCAGGGTGTCCGGCGGGGTGTTGGCCAGATCAGCGACGGTGGTGATGCCCAAGCGGTGTAGGACGTCTGCAGTCCGCTCGCCCACCCCCCAGAGCACGGTGACCGGCAGGGGATGCAGGAACTGCAACGTCTGATCGGCGGGAACGACGAGCATTCCGTCGGGTTTGCACCGGGCGGAGGCGAGCTTGGCGATGAACTTGGTCGACGCGATGCCCACCGAACAGGTCAGTCCCAGTTCGGCGTTGACAGCCGCTCGGACCTTTCCGGCGATCGTCGCCGGACGGCCATGCAGCCGAAGCGTTCCGGCAACGTCCAGGAACGCCTCGTCGAGCGATATCGGCTCGACCAATGGCGTGAGGTCCCGCAGGATCTGCATGACGGTGGCCGATGCGGCGCGATAGGCGGCACCGTCCGGGGGCACCACGATCAGCCGAGGGCACAGACGCAGCGCCTGCCCCATCGGCATAGCGCTGCGCACCCCATAGCGGCGCGCTTCGTAGGAGGCAGCCGCGACGACGCCGCGCTGCTGTCCGCCGACGACGACCGGCTTGCCCCGAAGTTCCGGGCGGCGGGCGATCTCGACGCTGGCGAAGAACGCGTCCATGTCGACATGCAGAATCATGCAGCCGGCATCGCTGCCCGCGAAGGTGGCCGACGAACGAGGTATGTCCCCGCTACGGCCCATCAGCGCCGTCCGTTCGGCGAGCGCACCGGATCAACCGACCGGCCGGCGAGCCAGCACATGTACCTTGGCCGCGATCTCGGCAAACGGCGAACGGGTGGCACTCTCGGTCTCCAGATCGGCGAGAGCGTCCCGGACACCCGGCAGTTCAAGGGATCCACCGCGCACCAGTTCGCTGTAGACGCCGACGCCGTGCACCTGCTCCACGATCAAACCTGCGCCGCGGCACAGCGCCTGCACGGCAGTCGGACCAGGTGTCTTGGCATCACTGTCGAGCGCCCGCAGTTCGGTCAACGCCACGATCGTCTCGCCGGCCAGCGCCTTGGACAACACCGACGCGACGGGATTGGCGACCAGAACGCTGAGCAGCCCGTCCGGCGCGATGGCGGCGACGATGGCGGCGAAGGTCGCGGCAGGGTCATCCACCACCGCGAGGACACCGTGAGCAAGAACGAGGTCAAAGGTGGCCACGCCGATCGCGTCCGCGAGCGATTCGACGTCTCCCTGGATCGGGACGACGGCGGACGCAACACCGGCTTCGTCCGCACGACGGCTGAGCGTGGCAAGGGCGTCCACGCTGATGTCGACAACGGTGACCGTGGCGCCAAGTTGGGCCAGCGGAACGGCGAAGCTGCCACTGCCTCCGCCACAGTCCAGAACGCGGACCGGCGGGCTCCTGGTCGGGATTGGCGTTTGGATCACGCCGGCGAGCAGTTGCCAGACCAGCCCGGAACGTCCGCTGCCGACCAGGTCCCGAGGCATCTGGATCGGCACGGGTCCACCTATCTGTGCGGTTGCTCTGGCTACCTCGGTCAACGTACCTGCCCGGGACAACGAATACTCGACCGCCCGCTGCGATTACCCTGCCGCAAGCATCCCGAACGAGGCCTCGACCAGCGCAAGAAAGTCCTGCGCGGCCCGCAGTTGGTCATCAGCGTCGCGTTCGCCGACCACGGTGAGCGCACCCGCCTCGATTGCGGCCCGCGACGCCGCACCGGCCGCAAAGTAGGCGGCCCATTCCCCGTACTCCGGCGCGACAGTGTCCGACAGCACCCAGGCGCTCATCAGCCGTTTGGTGGCGGCGGCCGGACGGCCTCGGTCAGCGATAAGCGCGGCCACGGTACGCAGGGCGGCCAGATGCGCCAAGCTGAAGCGTTCGTCGGCCGTTTCGGCGACGGCCGCCTGAGCGAGCACGGTGTGTGCCCGGCCGAGCAGCGTGTACGCGCTGCCGGGAGCGCGAAGGTGCGCCGCATTGGACCGGACGGTGCGTCCACCGGATTTGACTGCCATCACTCACTCCGCTCCTCGACCGATGCGGCCCCGCCGCTGGCTGGACCCCCTCAGTCTATCGAACTGTTGTTCTAAAGTCGAGCACACTTCTCGGCATGCCGAAACCCATGCTTCGGATACTGCCGGTGAGGTACGACGATTTGCGTCCAGGTCGCGGCCTACCCCTGGCTCGACGCGGTTTCCCCACGCGGGTTCGGCACGCCAATTCGCCAAGCCAGCTGGCTAGCTGGATCCGGCAGACGGTTCGAGGACGTTCACGACCTCGCCCACGACGATGATCGCCGGTGCCCCGATTCCCGATGCCGTCACGGCGGCCGCAAGTCCGTCCAGGCGCGCACGGACCACCACCTGTCCCTCGAGCGTCGCGCGATGCACCACGGCGGCGGGCGTCGAGCCTGCCCGCCCGTGCGCGATCAATTCCGCCGTGATCAGGTCCAGCCGCGCCATCGACATGAGAAGCACCAGCGTCCCGGTCCCCGGCGCGAGCCTGGCCCAGTCGATGCTGTCGGCCGCCGGGCGACCATGATCCAAGTGCCCTGAGAGCACGGTGAAGTCGGCGGCGACGCCACGATGCGTCAGTGGGATCAACGCGGCGGCAGGCCCGGCGATAGCCGACGTGATCCCGGGGACCACCGTCACCGGAACACCGGCCGCCACACAGGCCAGCCACTCCTCGCCCCCGCGACCGAAGACGAACGGGTCGCCGCCTTTCAACCGCACGACTCGCTTACCGGCCAACGCCTGTGCGACGAGCAGTTCGTTGATCTCGGTCTGGGTGAGCTTGTGCCGGTGTGCCGACTTGCCGCAGTCGATGATCTCGACGCCGTCGGGTAACTCCTCCACCACTGCGCGGGGAGCGAGTCGGTCGATGACGATGACGTCGGCCGAGGCAACCAGGCGACGACCCCGGACGGTGATCAGGTCAGGGTCACCAGGCCCGCCACCGACAAGCGCGACCGAACCGGTCTTCGCCGGACGGATGCGTCGACTCGGCAATCCACCTGCATCCAGAGCCAGAGAGATCGCATCCCGCAGTGTCACGGCGCGACGCGGATCGTCGCCGCCAGTCACTGCGACCGTGAGGCCGTCGCGGCGCAGTACGGCCGGCGTACGTGCGGTGCCACCGGGGGCAGCGTCCGACCGTACGCAGAAAATCCGTCGCGCCTCGGCACTGGCCGCGACGGCA
>JBDTDN010000302.1:0-4804 GCA_039923055.1 Jatrophihabitantaceae bacterium | reverse complement strand
ACGTTGCCGGAGTCGAGTTGGCTGAACGCGACCGAACTGTCGACGCCGTGGTAACTGCTGCCGCTGGACAGCAGCGAGGGCAGGAAAAGGACACCAAACACGATCACAGCGGCCCAAAGCCACCATGATCGGAGAATTCGCTTGCGGTTCATATGGTTATCACGAACGGACGGCCGCCCGCGTTCCTCCTGCTCAGAACGGTCAATACCTGTTACGGACGGTACACGTCAGCCGCCGTAGACCGCCGGGCGCAGACGGCCGATGGATGGCAGATCGCGGTACCGCTCGGCGTAATCCAGCCCGTACCCGACCACGAACTCGTTGGCGATGTCGAAGCCGACGTATTTGACCGGTACGTCGACCTTGATCGCCTCCGGTTTGCGCAGCAGCGCGACGACTTCGATCGAGGCTGGCTGGCGCGCGGCGAGGTTCTTCAGCAGCCAGGAGAGCGTCAATCCGGAGTCGATGATGTCTTCGACGATCAGCACGTGTTGACCCGCGATGTCCCGGTCGAGGTCCTTCAGGATGCGCACGACGCCCGAAGACGTTGTGGAACTGCCGTACGAGCTGACGGCCATGAACTCCATGGTGGACGGGCGTTGTAGCGCGCGGGCCAGATCCGACATGAACATCACGGCACCCTTGAGCACCCCTACGAGCAACGGCTCACGCCCGGCGTAATCGGCGTCGATCTGCGCGGCCAGTTCGGTGATGCGGGCCGCGATCGCATCCTCAGAGACCAGAACGGCTTCGATGTCGGCGTCGAGTTCGCTCACGCGACTACTCCAGGTGCTCGGGTGTCATGGGTGTCATGGGTGTCATGGTGAGTTTCCCAGACGCGCGGCTGGCCCGGCGACCGCCCGGTAGGTCGACCGGCCCCTGCCCGTGCCAGTCGGTGATCAGGGCATCTACGGCAGCGGTGTGGTCTGACGTGAGCGATCGGGCACCGTGGTCGGCCGCCCAGTTGCGAATGACTCGGGTGCGGATCGCGCGGGGCAGTCCCGCGACCGCAGAGACGTCCAATACTCCCTGATCAACAGAGGGTTGTGGTCGGCTATCGACCACAAGGCTCTGTTGATCACCGGTGAGAACGGCAGCAGCGATGGCGTCGAGCGCGTCGAGGTCGTCCTGCAGCAGGGACGCAGTGCGTGCCAACGCCTCGACGACCCCGCCGCCCAGGACTTCCTCCAGCAGCGGCAGCACCTCGCGACGCAGCCGGACGCGGCGAAATGCCGGGTCGAGGTTCTGCGGGTCCTGCCATACGTCCAGCCCGAGCGCCGCACAGGCCGCCTCGGTCGTTGCCCGCCGCACCCCGAGCAACGGCCGAAGCCAGCACCCCTGGACAGCTGACGAACCCCTGCCGCCGGGTGGCTGCGTCGCTCCCGTGCCAGTCCACGTGAGCGGCCGCATTCCGGCGATCGAGCGCGGTCCGGAGCCACGGCCCAGGCCTAGCAGCACCGTTTCAGCCTGGTCGTCGCGCGTATGGCCGAGCAGCACGGGAGCGTTCCATGCATCAGCAGCTGCGGCGAGCGCGTCGTACCGCGCGTCTCGGGCCGCGCCTTCCGGGCCACCATCCGTACCGACGTCGACCCGGATCGCCCGGACCGGATCGAAGCCGAGTTCGTGCGCGATCGCTGCGACACGTGCGGCCTGGACGTCCGAACCTGCCTGCAAGCCGTGATCGACGGTGACCAGGCCGTATCGCAGCCCGGCCCGTGGTGCCTCGAACGCGACGGCCGCTGCCAGCGCCAGCGAATCGGCGCCCCCCGAGCATGCGACCAGAACACGGCTCGGATCCCCCGGCCGGGCCTCGGCCGGCGGTCCGCCCGTTGGCGGGGGAGATTGCTCGATCGCGCGCAGAGCGACCAAGGTGGTTCGGACGGCACGTCGGACCTCGGCGACGGCCGGATGCGGCCCCATGCCCTAGCCCTGCGTGATCAACAGAGCCGAAACATCGGATTCCGACGCCAACCCTCTGCTGATCACTGACACGGGGATGGCGCCTGCGGATCAGGCGTGGACGCGGGCGATCCACCGCAGCGGGTCGGCGATCTCCGCCTTGGTCGGCAGCGTCTGCCGAGACGTCCAGATCGCATTGAAGTCGTCGATGCCGATCCGGTCGACGACGGTACGGACGAAGCTCGAGCCGTCGACGTACTGGCGGGTCTTGGCCTCCATGCCCATCAGCCGCCGCAGCAACCGGTCAAGTGGATTGCCGCCGGAGCGCCGACGTGCGGCGAAGCGGGCCTCAATTGCCTGCTGGCTCGGGATAACCGACGGCGAAACAGCGTTCATCACGTACTCGGCATGGCCCTCGACCAGCGACATGAATGCGCCGACCCGGTCCAGGATCGCGCGCTGCTCAGGCGTGGCCAGCACCGCCATCACGCCATTACCGTCACCCTGCCCCCGGACGAGTTTCGCCAGTTCTCCGACCGCGCCGGACAGGCGCTTACGCAGCGCCTCCGGGTCGGTGTCCACGGCGTCGGTGAGCGCGCCGACCTCGTCGAGCATGTGCTGACGCAGCCACGGCACGGCGGTGAACTGGACGCGGTGGGTGACCTCGTGCAGGCAGACCCAGAGCCGAAAGTCAGACGGGTCGACCTGTAGTTGCTTCTCGACCGCGACCAGATTCGGCGCAACGAGCAACAGTTGACCCCCGGGACGGTCGAAGAACTCGAACTGGCCGAGCACCTTGCCGGACAGGAACCCGAGAACGACCCCGACCTGCGCTCCCGTGATCCGGCCGCCGACGCTCTCGGCCATCCGGCTGATGGGGGTGCCCTCGGTGAGCCGGTCGACCAGCGGCGTGATGATCGCACGCATTCCGCCGGCGTTGGCATCGATCCATGCAGGCCGGTCGATGACGCGTGTCGCCGCCGTGACCGGCGGCTCCGCGAGATGCGTCAGCTCAGCAACGTGGCCGGCCGCCTGGGACGTCGCGCGGTACAACTCGCCGACCGTCTCGTCTGCGGCGTACCGCGACACGTTCGGCGGCGCAGGACTGAACCGTTTGGCCGCGCGGGCGGCAAGGTCCCAGTCGATGAGCGAGCTCATGGGGCAAACACTACCGACCGGGCCGCAAACCTGCGTCGTAACCGCTCACGAACATCCGCAACTCGCCAGGTGGCTGGCCACGTCGTCCAGCGCAGACTCGGCATCGGCGGTCGGGCCGGCGCCCGGCGCGACCTGATCGGCGATGAAGGCGAACGCCAGCAGCCGCCCGGACGCGTCGTGGACCAGGCCCGCGAGCGTGGAGACGCCCGTCAACGTCCCGGTCTTGGCGCGCACCACACCGGCTCCGGCTGCTGCCGATCCTCCCGGCAGGTACCGATCGGCCAGCGTTCCGGACCAGGCTGCTACCGGTAGCGAGGTCACGATGCCGGCCAGTCCGGGCCGGCTGCCGCCCGCGATCAGGCGCAGCACCGCGGTCAGCGCGACCGGGCTGACCCGATCCGACGCGGCCAGCCCGCTGCCGTCGTGCAAGCCGTCACCGATCTGTACTCCCAAACCGCCCAGAACCGACCGGACTGCCACGATCGCACCGTCGAACGACGCGGGCTGGTGGACGGCGAGCGCGACCTGACGCGCCAACATCTCGGCGAGCACGTTGTCCGAAGGCTGCAGCATCTGGCGCACGAGTTCGCCGATGGGTGCGGATCGGACAGTCGCCAGGGTCGCCGCGCTTGCCGGTGCTGTGCCGCGGGCCACCGGTAGATCCGGCTTCCCGAGCGCGGCGGCTAGCTCATGGCCAGCCGCCAGATCCGGCGTTGTGCTGCGGATCCTTGCGCCCGGTGTTTCCCGCCCGCCGTCGGTCATGAGCGCGGTGATCGCCGATGCGTACTCGCTCGGCACGTCGGCTGCGTCCCACGCCGGTGATACGGCAGGCCCCGTGAACAGCGTCGAGTCGACGACGATCTCGGACACGACGATGTGCTGCTTGGTCAGTTGCGCGGCAAGATCGCTGATGCGTGCCGCGTCCGGGTATGCCCCGGCCTTGCCCGCCGGCGCACCCGTCAGCGTCGGATCGCCGCCGCCCACCAGCACGATCGTTCCGGACCTGCCTGCCAGCACTGACGTGGTGATCCGATCCGTCGCGACATGCACCGACAGCACAGCGGTTGCCGTCAGCAGCTTTGCCGTCGAGGCCGGCGCAGCGACCGTCGCACCCTGCCGGTCGTACAGCACCGTCCCGGATTGGACGTCGACCACGCGCGCCAGCAACCGGGTCCCGAGAGCAGGGTCCGCGAGCACCGACTTGAGCACTGCCGCCACTGCGGCTGGTCGCGGTGCGGGACCGGCGGAGTTCGGTGGCGATTCGGGCACGGCCGTTGCGGCCGCCAGTTCGGGCGGAATTGTCCGGGACGGGGTCGCTGCCGGCGCGTGATGGCCACGGATCGCTCGGATCTCGAAGTAGCCACCGAGCCCCGCCCCGAGCAGCAGAACGGCGACGAGCAACACAAGCCAGACCGACCGCGGGCGAGGGCGACGCATGATGCGTCACACTATCGGCAGACATCCACCCGGCTGACGCGCGCGGGTCCGCCCGACCGCCGCACCTAGGGAGCGCACATCGTGGAGTTCGACGTCCTCATCGAGATCCCCCGAGGCAGCCGCAACAAGTACGAGGTCGACCACGAGTCCGGCCGCATGCGCTTGGACCGCACGCTGTTCACGTCCACGCAGTACCCGGCTGACTACGGCTACATAGAGGACACGCTCGGCGAGGACGGCGATCCGCTGGACGCGCTGGTGATCCTGCACGGCGATCCACTGTTCCCCGGCGTGCTGGTCAAGTGTCGCG
>JBDTDN010000301.1:0-5705 GCA_039923055.1 Jatrophihabitantaceae bacterium | reverse complement strand
GTTGGTCGAGCAGTCGTAGCCGGACAAGACCAGCCTGACATCAGGAAGTGTCGACACCGACCAGCGGTCGTACTTCAGCACCGCGGTCACGACACCCGAGTTCGCCGGGGCATGGAACCGATCACCCTCCGGACAGGTCGTCGCCGGGTTCAAGCCCAGCGCGGAACAGCCGATGTCCACCCACCCGTCCCCATTGCTGTCGGCGAGGGTTCCGGACCAGTGCTCCTGGGCGTTGTTGCCGGCGGACTGGATCCATAGCACCCCGGCCCGGCGCGCGGTCATGACCGCATGAGCGGCAGAGCTGGCGCTGCCGGATCCGTCGCCGCGACTGTCGCCGGGGAAGCCGAGCGAGCTGGAGGCGATCTTGTAGCCCTTGGCGACGATGTCGTTCGCGGCCACATTGAAGTCGACGCTGTCGTAGACGCAGTACAGGACCAGCGTCGCCGCAGGCGCCATCTGGTGCACGATCTCGGCGACCGCAGTCCCGTGCTGGGTGCTGCCGACCGCACCCTTTTGCTGGCAGAGCGGCTCCGCTGTGACGCCCAGACCCTGCGGCAAATTGCCTTGAGCCTCCTCAGCGGCCAGGTTGCTGAACCCGGCATCGACGATCGCCACGGTCTGCCCGGCGCCGCTCTGGCCGGTACCGAGGCCCTGCCAGGCGGGCGCGAGCGACTTCGTCACGCCCTCGGAGGTGGTGTCCTGCACGAAGGCGCGGTTGGGAGCCTGCACGTCGGTGACACCGGTGCTGGCGCCGAGCGCGGCCAACTTGGCTTTGGGCACGATCGCGCTGCTAGCGCCGTTGGCGTTGACCAACACACGCCCGCCCAGGCGAACAACCTGCGCACGAACTTGCGCGGTGTCACCGAGCACCGTCACCTGAACGTCGCCGTCAGGTGAGGCCGGCAGCGCGATCGCAGCCGGGCTCACGCCCAGTATCACCGGCGTTCGGGCCTGGATCTGCCCCTGCGCGGCCGTCGGCCGAACCGGAGTGCGCTGCACCGCAGGGTGCCGGGCCGCGACCGAACCGGTTGAGGACGGCGACGAGGGCGTGGTCGGAACCGGCGGCGACGGAGCGGCATGCGCAACCGGGCTGAAAATTACGAGCGAGATCGCGGCAGCGGTGACCGCGACGCCCCCGAGCAAGTTGCGCATGATCGGAGTCTGTCACGCCCAGGCGGTGGCGACGGCCGCACGGGTATCGGCCAATAGTTGCGGCAGCACTCGGGTCTGTCCGACCACCGGCATGAAGTTCGTATCGCCACCCCAGCGCGGTACGACGTGCTGATGCAAGTGCGCTGCGATTCCGGCACCGGCGACCGAGCCCTGGTTCATGCCGATGTTGAAACCGTGCGGACCCATCGCCGTCCGCAGCGCCCGCATTGCCTGCTGGGTGAAGGACCCGAGTTCGACCACTTCGTCATCGGTCAGGTCTGCATAGTCGGCGACGTGGCGGTACGGCACCACCATCAGGTGTCCAGAGTTGTACGGGTACAGGTTCAACACCGCGTAGACCTGCGCGCCGCGCGCGATGACGAGCCCGTCCTCGTCGGTACGTGCGGGCGCTGAGCAGAACGGGCAGTCCGCACCCGCACCGGAATGCGTCGGCTTGTTCTCGCCCTTGATGTAGACCATCCGATGCGGCGTCCAGAGCCGACCGAAGCCGTCCTGCTCGCCCGCGAAGGCGGCGCCGTCCTCTGGTTGTTCGGACCGCTCGGTCATGCGAAGTCGGCGGCCGTGGGAGAGGTGTTGACCCGGCGTGCGATGACGTCGGCTATCTCATCGACGGCCTGGTCGATGGCGATGCCATTGCGCTGCTCGCCGTCGCGGTATCTGAACGAGACGGCGCCGGCTTCGACGTCCTGCGCACCGGCGATAAGCATGAACGGCACCTTGGACTTCTGTGCCGTGCGGATCTTCTTCTGCATGCGGTCATCGGAGGTATCGACTTCGACGCGGATCCCCTTCGCCTTCAGACGAATCGCGACGTCGGCGAGATAGTCGTTCTGTTCGGCGCTGATCGGGATCGCAACGACCTGCACCGGCGAGAGCCACGCGGGGAACGCACCGGCGTAGTGCTCGGTGAGTACCCCGATGAACCGTTCGATCGAGCCGAACTTCGCCGAGTGGATCATGACGGGCTGCTGCCGGGACCCGTCCGCGGCCTGGTACTCCAGCTCGAAGCGGGCCGGCTGGTTGAAGTCCAATTGGACGGTCGACATCTGCCAGGTGCGGCCGATGGCGTCGCGGGCCTGGACGGAGATCTTCGGGCCGTAGTACGCGGCACCACCCGGATCTGGCACGAGCTCCAAGCCCGACGCGATCGCGGTGTCCTCCAGGACCTTGGTGGCGATCGCCCAGTCCTCATCCGAACCGATGAACTTGTCCGACCCCGGATCGCGGGTGGACAGCTCGAGGTAGAAGTCATCCAGCCCGAAGTCGCGCAGCAGGCCGAGGATGAACTCGAGCAGCGTACGGATCTCCTCGGGGGCCTGTTCGGCGGTGCAGTAGCTGTGCGAGTCGTCCATCGTCAGACCACGCACGCGGGTCAGGCCGTGCACAACGCCGGACTGTTCGTACCGGTAGACCGAACCGAACTCGAACAGGCGCAGCGGTAGCTCGCGGTAGGACCGGCCGCGCGAGCGGTAGATCAGGTTGTGCATCGGGCAGTTCATCGCCTTGAGGCGGTACTGCGAGCCCTCCAGATCCATCGGCGGGAACATCGTATCGGCGTAGTAGGGCAGGTGTCCGGAGGTGTGGAAGAGCCCGTCCTTGCTGATGTGCGGAGTGTTGACGAACTCGAATCCCTCGTCGATGTGCCGCTGCCGGACGTACCCCTCCAGCTCGCGGCGCAGGATGCCGCCCTTGGGATGGAACACGGCAAGGCCAGAGCCGAGCTCGTCCGGGAAGCTGAACAGATCCAGCTCGATGCCGAGCTTGCGGTGGTCTCGCTTGGCGGCCTCCTCCAGACCGAACAGATGCGCCTTGAGATCGTCGCGGCTGGCCCACGCGGTGCCATAGATGCGCTGCAGTTGCGGGTTCTTCTCACTGCCGCGCCAGTACGCGGCGGCACTGCGCATCAGCTTGAAGGCCGGGATGCGCTTGGTGGTCGGCAGATGCGGGCCACGGCACAGGTCCGTCCAGATCCGGTCACCGGTCTTGGCATCGAGGTTGTCATACATCGTCAGGCCACCGGCACCGACCTCGGTCGCCTCTTCGGTAGACAATTGCTCGGGTCGCAAGCTCCCCTCGGTCGCGGTCGACTTCAGGCCGATCAGTTCGAGCTTGAACTTCTCGTGCGCGAGTTCGGTGCGGGCGTCGTCGTCGCCGATCGGCCGCCGAGCGAACTTCTGGCCGGCCTTGATGATCTCGCCCATCCGCTTCTCGATCGCGGTCAGGTCTTCGGGGGTGAACGGTCGCTCGGGCATGAAGTCGTAGTAGAAACCGTCCTGGATCGGTGGGCCGATGCCCAGCAAAGTGCCGGGGAAGATGTCCTGCACCGCCTGGGCGAGCACGTGCGCGGTGGAGTGCCGCAGTACCGCCAGGCCATCGGCGCTGGCAGCAGTGATCACTTCGACCAACTCGTCGGCGTCAGGTGTCCACGCGAGGTCCTTCAGCGTGCCGTCGACAGCGCGGACGACCAGCGCGCCGGTAGGTCCGTTGGTGTCGATGCCGTGCTCGCGCAGCGCGTCCAGTGCCGTCGTCCCGGCCGCGACCTGGACGGTCTGGGCGGACTCGACAGGGTGGGTGCTGGCGGACACTGGATCTCCTCAAGGGCTGAATTAGCTGGGTCGGCGGGCAGCACGGCGGGGTGGTCGCGCAAACCGATCGCTGCAAGGAATGCTAGTGCGGTGACTGGACACCCCCTACCGCATATCCGCAAACGGTGCGATCGGCCCTGCACTGTGCACCCTGCTCCTGGCTGCTGCGGCGTGCTCCACCGGCTCGCCGGCGCCACCGGCTACTTCGGCGCACCGCGCCGCATCGCCCACCACTACTGCACCCCCGACGACCCACACGACGACCCACGCGACGACCCACACCCCGGCCCCGGCACCGAGCCGGCCGGTCGGTCGGTGAGTTCACGATCAACTTCGCCGGGGACGTCCATTTCATGGATCGCACTGCGACCCGGTTGGCGACCAACCCGGCCACCGCGTTCGGCGTCGCGGCGGTCGGCCTGGCCAAGGCAGACCTGACGATGGTGAACCTGGAGACGGCGATCACGACCGGCGGCGACCCCCAGGACAAGGCCTTCACGTTCCGCGCGCCGCCGTCGGCGTTCACCGCGCTGCGGGATGCCGGCGTCGATGTGGCGACGATGGCGAACAATCACGGCGCGGACTATGGCGCGAGCGGGCTGCAGGACACCCTGGCCGCCATCAAGAGTTCGAAGTTCCCGACCATAGGTATCGGTGCGGACGATCGCGCGGCGTTCGCCCCGTACACGAGGACGCTGAACGGACAGCAGGTCGCGATCTTCGCTGCGGACCAGGTGAACGACGAGACCACACTGCGGCTGTTCAGCGCCGGGCCCGGTAAGGCGGGTGTGGCGAACGCGTTCAACCCCGAACTGATCACCGATGTGAAGGCGGCCAAGGCGGTCGTGGGCACCCGTGCACATGTGCTGCAGGGTGCAGGCTGGCGTCCGGACGGGACGTTCGTCGCCCCGCGACCGGTGCGAGCAAGACGCGGATCATGACCGAGTGGGACGCTGATCGGCAGTGTGCGGACCTGTCGGCGACCCCGCCGGCCTGAGACGGCGATACAGCCAAGGAGCTGACGTGGCTTTCCTGTTCGAGTTCGAGGGCAAGCGTCCGACGATCGCGGACGACGCGTTCATCGCAGCGACCGCGACGATCATCGGCGACGTGAGGATCGAGGCGGGGGCATCGGTCTGGTACGGCGCCGTGCTACGCGGCGACGACGGTCCGCTGGTCGTCCGGGAGCGGGCGAACATCCAGGACGGGTCAGTCATCCACACGACTCCGGAGGTCGTCACCGAGATCGGGGTGGGCGCGACGGTAGCGCACCAGGTCGTGATCCACGGCGCGGTGTTAGAGGCCGAGTGTCTGGTGGCCAACGGGTGCGTCGTACTGGACGGCGCGCGCATCGGCACCGGCTCGCTCATCGCCGCGCTGTCCCTGGTTGCGGCGGGGGCAGTCATCCCGCCAGGTGTGCTGGCCGCCGGATCGCCCGCTGTCGTCAAACGTGAGATCGCCGGGACGGCGGCGGAGTTCTGGGTGCAGATGAACCCGGTGTACTACCCCCAGTTGGCGCAGCGGCATCGGACCGGGATCGTCGCGATTACCCCGTAGAGCGCACTGCGGGCGTTACTGTGTGCGCCATGACCAGCACCGGATCGCCCACGCCCCCCACGCCTGCAGCCTGGTACGCCGACCCGTTCGGTCGGCACGAGTTGCGCTACTACGACGGCACCCAGTGGACCGAGCACGTCTCCTCGCACGGACGCGCATCCAGCGATGCCCCGGTGGGCACCAGTCATGTGCCGACCGTGCAGCGCGACACGGCGAAGGTCGTCGGGGACGTCGCGCGGGCGGGCCAAGCGGGCACCGCCGCGTTCGCCGGCGGCGGGTCGCTGTTCACCGAACCGGTACTGATTGTGAACCAGAAGGCCAAGCTGATCGAGATCAACAACGAGTACGCGATCTTCAACCAGGCCGGCCAGCAGATCGCCGCAGTACGCG
>JBDTDN010000300.1:0-6881 GCA_039923055.1 Jatrophihabitantaceae bacterium | reverse complement strand
GCCACTGCCAGGCCGAGCATCACCGCGCTGACGGCCCGACCTCGGAACTGTGGCGCGACGAGGGACGCGGCGATCAGGGACGCGACGCCGAAGTAGGCGCCGTGTGGCAGGCCGGCGAGGAAGCGCGCGATCATCACCGGCCAGTAGCCGCTGGCCATCGCCGTGATCGCGTTGCCGAGCCCCAGCGCCAGTACCAGGGCGATCGCCAGCTCGCGCTTGGGCAGGTGTGCGCCGAGTGAGACGATCACCGGGGCGCCGACAACCACCCCGACCGCGTATGCGGTGATGATATGGCCGGTCGACGGGATGGACTGGCCGATGCCGCGGGCGATGTTCGGCAGCAGTCCCATCGTCACGAACTCGGTGGTGCCGATGGCAAAGCCGCCGAGTGCGAGTGCCATCAGGGCCAGCGTGACGTGTGTGGCGCGGGCAGGGCGGACGGTCTGCACAGCGGTCACTTGACTGGAACGAAGTCCACGACGAGGTATTCCGGACCGGCGGTATCGGACAGCGGCCGCAGCCGATTCACCCGCCCGGTAGAATCTGTTCCAGTTATCGGTTCACAACCAGTGGACCTGCAGCGGGACCGGCTTGACGCCGTGGAAGTTCGGAAGGCGGCTTGCCGTGGTGGAAGACGCGCTGCGTATCGCGATCACGTCCTATCGGAGCAAGCCGCACTGCGGTGGCCAGGGCGTCTATGTTCGCCAGTTGTCCCGTGCGCTCGTCGAGTTGGGCCACACCGTAGAGGTGTTCTCCGGCCCGCCGTATCCGGATCTGGCCGAGGGTGTCGCATTGACCCAGGTGCCCAGCCTGGACCTGTACGCCGAGCCCGACCCGTTCCGCATTCCGCGCCTGTCGGAGTTCAAGACGCTGACCGACGTGCTCGAATTCGCGACGATGTGCACGGCGGGCTTTCCTGAGCCGCGGACGTTCAGCCGACGGGTTCTGCCGGTGCTGACGGCCCGAGCCGACGAATTCGACGTCGTCCACGACAACCAGACTTTCGGACCGGCGCTGCTGAAGCTTCCCGCCGCCGGACTGCCGCTGGTGGGCACCTTGCACCACCCGATCTCGGTGGACCGCAAGCTCGACCTCGCCGCCGCTCCGCTGCGAAAGCAGATCCCGCTGCGCCGCTGGTACGGCTTCGTCCGGACGCAGGCCAAGGTGGCGCGGCAGTTCCCGATCTCACTTACGCCGTCGCAGTCCAGCGCCGACGACGCGGTCCGTGACTTCGGGTTGCGGCGCGAGCAGTTGCAGGTTGTCCCGATCGGCGTGGACACCGAGCAGTTCCGGCCGCGCGGCCCGCGTGTACCGGGTCGGATCGTCGCGATGTGCAGCGCGGACGTCCCGTTGAAAGGGCTCTCGGTACTGCTGCAGGCGATGGCCAGGCTATCCCCGTCGGTCGACGCCACACTGACGGTGGTGACCAAGCCCACGCCGGGTGGACCGACGGAGAAGCTCGTTGCCGAATTGGGGTTGGCGCACCGCGTGGAGTTCGTATCGGGCTTGGGCGATGTCGAGGTCGCCGAACTGATGGCCTCCGCGGAGATTGCCTGCGTGCCGTCGCTGTACGAGGGTTTCTCCCTGCCGGCGGTGGAGGCGATGGCGTCCGGTACGCCGTTGATCGCCAGTGACGTTGCTGCCATTCCGGAGGTCGTGGGTCGCGACGGCAGTTGCGGTGTGCTCGTACCGCCCGGCGACGTGCCCGCGCTGGTGGCCGCCATCGAGCAGCTATGGGTGGATCCGGATCGCCGCGTCGCCATGGGTATCGCCGCCCGTAACCGGGCCGAGGACAAGTTCAGTTGGGCGGTGACGGCCCAGGCAAGTGTGAACGTCTACCGGCAGGAGATTGCCCGGTCCAAGCAGATGAAGGAGACGCAGTGCTGACGATCGACTTCGATCGGTTCACCGTTGGCGAAGGCGATCGCCTGCTGGACCTGGGCTGCGGTGCAGGCCGGCACACCTTCGAGGCACTTAAACGCGGAGCGGACGTCGTCGCGTTGGATCAGAACGTCGAGGATCTGCGCGGTGTCGAACAGATGGTGGCAGCGCTGGCCGAGGCCGGCGAGATCAAGCCGCCGGCCGGTCCGGTCACCCTTGAGGCCGACGCGCTCGCGCTGCCGTTTCAGGACGGCGCGTTCGACCGCGTGCTGGCCTCGGAGATCCTGGAGCACATCCCGGACGACAAGGCTGCGATCGCGGAGATCGTCCGAGTAACCCGTAGCGGCGGTCTGGTGGCCATTAGCGTGCCACGCCGCTGGACCGAGCAGGTCTGCTGGTCGCTGTCGGACCAGTACCACGAGGTCGAGGGTGGCCACGTTCGGATCTACCGCGGTGATCAGTTGACGGCCTCGCTCGTCGCCGCCGGACTGGTGCCGATCGGTAGCCACCACGCGCACGCGCTGCACTCGCCCTACTGGTGGCTCAAATGCGCCGTCGGGGTGGACAACGAGAACGTGCTGACTCGCAGTTATCACCGACTTCTGGTGTGGGACATGATGAGCCGGCCCTGGCTGACGACGACGGCCGAACGGCTGCTGAACCCGGTATTGGGCAAGAGCCTGGTCCTGTACCTGCGAAAGCCATGAGTTTGGAACTGTCCGGAATCCTGAGCGCGGCCCAGTTGCGGCAGACCGCCGGGCACATCGCGGGCTTGCAGCAGGCCGACGGGCTGATCCCGTGGTTTGACGGGCACTACGCCGACCCGTGGGACCACATCGAGGGTGCGATGGCGCTGACTGCCTGCGGGCTGACCGAACAAGCGCATCGGGCGTTCGCGTGGAGTGCCGAGCACCAGTACCCCGACGGCAGTTGGCCGATGGAGACCGTGGGAGCCGCAGTCCAGGAGGCCAGCGTCGATGCAAACCAATGCGCGTACATCGCGGTCGGCATCTGGCACCACTGGCTGGTCACCGGTGACCGCGCGCTCGTCGATGACATGTGGCCGGTGGTGCGCGCGGCGATCGAGTACGTCGTCGAACTGCAACTGCCCGGCGGTGCAATCGCCTGGTCCCGCGATGCGATCGGGGTGGCCAGCGACTACGCGTTGCTGACTGGCAGCGCCTGCATGGTGCTGTCGCTGCGCTGCGCCATGGCGCTGGCTGATCTGGTGAACGATCCGCAACTGGACTGGGAGATCGCGGCGGCCCGGCTGGCCCACTCGGTGGCCGTCCACCCGGACTCGTTCCAGGACCAGAGCCGGTTCTCGATGGACTGGTACTACCCGGTGCTGGGGGGCGCGGTTCGCGGTGCGGCGGCGATCGAGCTGCTGGACCGCAGGTGGGACGAGTTTGTCCTTGCCGGCAAAGGGATTCGTTGCGTCTCGGATCGCCCTTGGATCACCGCCGCAGAGACGTGCGAGCTGGTGTTGGCGCTGGATGCGATCGGCGACGGCGCGCGGGCACGTCAGTTGATGGCCGACGTGCAGTTCCTACGAGCCGACGACGGCGGCTACTGGACCGGTTGGGTGTGGCCGGAGGATCAGTTCTGGCCGGCCGAGAAGAGCAGTTGGACGGGCTCGGCGATCGTGCTGGCCACCGACGCGCTGAGCCGGCACACGCCGGCCCATGCCTTGTTCAGGGGCGATCAACTGCCGCGTCTGTTGGAGATGAACGAGTGTGACCAGAACTGCTTCGCGATGGTCGGGGACCGCAATGACTGATGCGGTGGGGACCGATCCGATCGCTATCGCCGGCCGTACCAAGGGATTCATGCCCGACGACGAGGCCGCTGCCCTGCGAGCCGCCGCGTCGTCCGCCGGCGCCGGCCTCTGGCTGGAGATCGGCACGTACTGCGGCAAGTCGACGCTGCACCTGGGTTCGGTCGCGCGGTCGGTCGGCGCCCAACTCGTCACCGTCGACCACCATCACGGCTCGGAGGAGAACCAGCCGGGTTGGGAGTGGCACGACGCCGACCTGGTGGATCGGTACACCAACCGCCTGGAAACGCTGCCGTCGCTGCGGCACGCGCTGTTCGATGCCGACCTGGAGTCGGTCGTCAGCGTGCTCGTCGCGTCCACCGAACAGGTTGCCGGGTGGTGGTCCAGCCCGCTGTCGTTGCTGTTCCTGGACGGTAACCACACAGAGGAGATTGCCCAGCACGACTACGCCGCGTTCGCGCAGCATCTGGTGACCGGTGGGGTGCTGGCCGTGCACGACGTCTTCCCTGACCCACGCGAGGGCGGGCAACCGCCATGGCACGTGGTGCAGCGGGCTCTGGCGGATGGCGCGTTCGAGCAGACGGGCGAGCAGGGCTCGTTGCGGGTGCTCCGCCGTACTGACGTCGCGCTGGCGCTTGCCTAACTAGCCCTACCACCTCACTAGGAGCGTTGATCTCATCGACGGACTCAAGACAACAGGAGTCAACGCTTTGTGTCGCTTCCTGAGCCGCTCCTCCGAGCGGCGCACGGAGGTTCGATGACCACGGGGCGGTTCTGGCGGGGCGTCAACCACGCGATCATCAGCGTGATGCACTTCGCGCTGCTGCTCACCGCGCGTCGTCGGTACCGCAACCTCGAGCTGATCCCACGGACCGGTGGGGCCGTCGTGGCATCGAACCACCTATCGCTGCTGGACGCCTTCGTGCTGCCACACGCAGTCCGCTCGGCCGGTCGCAACCCGCTCGGGATGGGCAAGATCGAGTTGTTCCGGATTCCTGTCCTGGGCGCCTGGTTCACAAAGATCGGGCACGTGTCGGTGGATCGGGCCGCGCCGTCGCCGTCCGCTGCGCTTGCTCCGGCGGCCGATGCGCTGCGGTCGGGCAAGGTGCTGTGCATGTACCCCGAGGGGACGATCAACACGACCCCCGAACGCGGACTGCTGGACGGGCGCACGGGGGTTGTCCGGCTCGCCATGGCCGCGGGGGTGCCTATCGTCCCGATCGGGCAGTGGGGACCGCAGCACGCGCTGTCGGCACGGGGTCGACTCGCGATGCTCCGGACGCCGCGACTGTTCGGCTGGCTGCGCGCTGGCCGATTGCCGCGCCGTCCGGTCTGCAAGCTACTCGTCGGTCAGCCGATCAGCCCTGCCGAACTTGCCGCCGCTGCTGGCCCTGCTTCCGGCGAACCTGACTACCGCGCTGCCACCGACTATCTGATGACGCGCCTCGGTGCACTCGTGGCCGAGGTGTCAGGTCTGCCTGCTGCTGCGACGCTCGGGGCCGGCACTCCCGCCGTCGTTCACCGCCGCTCCTAGCGCGATGATCTCGGCCGTTGCAGCGGCACCCGCTGCAGAGCCCTAGATCATCCGCGGGGGCTGGTGCCGGCCTCGGTGTCAGCGGTGCGTGGGCAAGCGTCGAGTTCACGCATTCGGCTCACATATTCGGCGAATGAAGGCAGTTCGTCGGCCGGACCTGAACTCGTCGCGGTGCCATGTGGTGCTCGTTATCGATCCGGCGCGCTGCCGATGCTTGGTAACCGGCCTGTCGAGCAACCAGCCGCTGGTCCGCTGAGAGATGCGGAGAAGTAGTGCGGTGTCCTCACTCGAGGGGAGTGCCGGGTATCCCCCGTATGTCCACAACGTTGAGGTACGCACGGCCATCGTTGTGGGATGGACTAGGCCGATGTGGTTATTGGCCAGCCAGCCCTGATAAAGCACACCCGACTCGATGCGACCAGGCCGGAGTGCTCCTTCAAACGTGCGCTCGGTTCCATCTGCGAGTACATCGATCGTCGGCCCAACGACGAAATCGATATTCGGGTGGTCAAAGGCCGCCAGTGTCCGTTCGAGGACGTCGGGCCCAGCCAACCAGTCATCAGCGTCCAAGTTGCGGAAGATCGGCGAGCGAACCGTGGGCAGCGCCAAGTTGCGCGCTGCCGCCGGTCCGTTCTGAGTCGCGCTATTGAGCCAGGTGATGCGCTGGTCGTCCTGTGCGTAGGCCCGGCCCGCGGTCGTGGGGCCGTCTGCGCTGATTACCAGTTCCCAGTCATCGAGCCGTTGCATCTTCAGGCTGTCGACCAGTGTCGGCAGGTACTTCTCGTCGTCGGGGCCGACGGCGGTTACGACCGAGATTAGTGGCACCCAATGAACCTAGCGCTACGGCCCGTTGCGGCTGACTCAGTCGGTCTCGTCCTCGATGACGACGTGCGGTTCCTCGCTCGCGGGCAGCCCGGACAGCGGCACATCGACGCCTTCGAAGCTGAGTACGAAGCACCCCGTCTCAGTGGTGACGTCCGTGAACGCCAGCCCGGCCGGCAGCTTCAACGGCAGCACAACGTCCAGCAACTGCAAGGGAATCGCGCGCAGAAGCGGTAGGCCCTCAAGGTGGGTGGCGCTGACCAAGAGCAGGTTGTTCTCCACCCGCACCCGAGTCGACGCCCTGATCGGAATGCGGCGTCCGAATGCCTCGACGCTGCCGACAATCTTGACGCCGCCGTCCTTGCCGTTGACCAGGGTGATCTCTGGCTTGGCGATGCCCGCGACACCGACGAGTAACTGGTCCAGGATCTCCGGGCGGGCCAACGCCGCGGTGATGTCGCTGAAGCTGAGTCGCAGCGTGCCCTCCAGTCGCTCGGCAGAGTGCGGCGCGAAGCCGCCGGGGCCACGGGTGACGCGGATGCCGGTCAGTGAGACGTTCACCTGGTCGATGCGCAGTCCGTCCTTGGACATCAACATGTCGATGATCAGTGTGGGCTCCGTATCAGGATGAATTACTCGATCGCGGTCTACAGTCGGGGCATCCATAGCGCAGCAGATGCCTGGCACAGCCTACGTGGGGGTTCGCTTTGACCGTGTTCGACTACATCGTGATCGGCTCCGGTTCCGGTGGCAGCGCGACCGCCGCTCGGCTGAGCGAGGACCCCAACGTGCAGGTTCTGCTCGTCGAGGCCGGCGGCACCGACCGCCGGATCGAGGTCCGCGCGCCCGCCGGCTTCCCGAACCAGT
>JBDTDN010000299.1:0-2855 GCA_039923055.1 Jatrophihabitantaceae bacterium | reverse complement strand
GGCCTCGCGCACCGCGCGCTCGTTGCGGTAGGCCAGCGCCCACCACGGCTCGCCGGACTCGGCCGACTTGATCAGGATCTTGTCGTCGATGTCGGTGACGTTGCGGACATAGGTGACCGCGTATCCCGATCGCTCCAGCCACCGGCGCAGGACGTCGATCGTGACCCAGTTGCGGGTGTGCCCGATGTGCGGCGGCCCCTGCACCGTCAAACCACACAGGTAGATCGACGCCTTGCCGGGTTCGAGCGGGACGAACTCCCGCAGCGACCGGGTCCCGGAGTCATAGAGATGCACTGGCCCATCCTACGGAGCGGACACGCCGTCGCTGACCGCGTCAGCGTTCGACGACGTGCTCGGCCTTCACGCGCGCCACGACCCGGACGTTGTCGGTGCCCTCGTCGCCGGTGTACGGCTGGCCGGTGTAGATCTGCGACAGCCGTTCGATCAACTCCGGGCCACCGTCGGTGGTGAGCTCGACCCGGCCCCGAACCTCGACGTAGCTGTACGCGTTGGCCGCGTCGTAGATCAGCACGCTGACCCGCGGGTCGCGCCGCCAGTTCCGTTCCTTGGCGCGGCCGACGATGGTCGACAACAGCAGGTCATCGCCTTCGTAGCTCGCCCACAGCACGGACGTCTGCGGGCCGCCGTCCGGATTCAGGGTCGCCACCGTCACGAACGAAGCGGCATCGAGCAATCGTTTTGCGGCGTCAGGCAGTTGTGGGCTCATGACAGGCGATAACGTCCACGCCATGAGTGATGTTCCGCTACGCCCTGAATCGCTCGTCGTCGCGAGTGGACGCCCGACCCGTATCCCTGACGCCCCGATGAACACTCCGATCGTGCTGGCCGCGCCGTACCAGAACGCGCCCGATGACAACCACTACCTGCGCTGGGAGTCCAGCGACACGATCCGCGCGCTGGAGCAGACCCTCGGCACGCTCGACGGCGGTGAGGCGATCGCGTTCGGCAGCGGGATGGCCGCCATCGCGGCCATCGCTGAAGGCCGGCCGAACGGGACGGTCGCGGTGGTGCCGACCGCTGCCTACTCGGGTTCGGTGACGATCTTCGCCGAACAGGGGCGGCTGGGGCGTATGACGATCCGCTCCGTCGACATCACCGACACATCCGCCGTGGTTGCCGCGCTCGATGGCGCTGATCTGCTGTGGTTGGAAACGGTGACCAACCCGCTGCTGGGCGTGGCCGACTTGCCCGCGCTGATCACCGCGGCGCATGAGGCCGGCGCGATCGTCTGCGTTGATTCGACGTTCTCCACGCCGCTGCTGGTGCGTCCGCTTGAACTCGGCGCCGACGTCGTGATGCACTCGGCGACGAAGTACCTAGCCGGGCATTCGGATCTGCTGATGGGCGCGCTGGTCACCTGTTCGGCCGAATTGGCAGCATCGCTGCGGCACCGCCGTGGTCTGACGGGCGCAATCCCGGGTGCGCTGGAGTGCTATCTGGCGTTGCGCGGGATCAGGACGCTGGCAGTGCGGATGGAACGGGCGCAGGCCAACGCGATGGACTTGGCGCGCCGACTGGAGGGTCATCCCGCCGTAACGCGCGTGCGCTATCCCGGACTGCCGTCCGATCCGGGCCACGAGCGAGCGACGCGACTGCACGACGGGTACGGCGCGATGATCTCCTTCGAGGTCGCGGGCGATGCCGCCGACGCCGATCGGTTGTGCCAGCGCGTGCGGCTGATCAACCACGCGACCAGCCTGGGCGGCGTCGAGTCCCTGATCGAGCGGCGCGCCATGCACCAGATCGACGCTGACTCGGGCACCCCCCCGAACCTGCTGCGGTTCTCGGTCGGCATCGAGCATGTCGAGGACCTCTGGACCGACCTACAGCAAGCTCTACCTAACTCGCCCACTACGCGATGAGGCCTCGGCCGAGCAGGGGCGCGCCGAGACGGAGTCCTGCGGCGGGCCCGAGCCGATCCGCCCCGCAGTTTGGGGCGACCGGGAGGGCCATCCGGCGCGAGTAGGTCAGCGGGCGATGAGGGCCGTAGCGATCGCCGCGATGCCGTCACCGCGGCCGGCGAAGCCCAATCCGTCCGTTGTGGTCGCAGCCAACGAGACCGGTGCCCCGAACGCCGCCGACAATACGTCTTCCGCCTCAGCCCGGCGCGGCCCCAGCTTCGGGGCGTTTCCGACCAGTTGTACCGCGACGTTGCCGATCGTCCAGCCGGCGGCACTGACGCGGTCGACGACCTCGGAAATCAACGCCACGCCGGACGCACCGGACCACTGCGGCTCGTCCGTCCCGAACACCGAACCCAGATCGCCCAGGCCCGCGGCAGACAGCAGCGCATCGCACGCCGCATGCGCGACCACATCGCCGTCGGAGTGCCCCGAACAGCCATCGGCGCCGTCCCAGTGCAGGCCAGCCAGCCAGCACGGGCGGCCCGCCTCGACCGGATGCGCGTCGACCCCGATCCCGGTACGGAAATTGGTCATCGAACCCCCTTGGCGGCGACCAGTTCGGCCAGCGCGAGATCCAACGGGCGGGTGATCTTGAACGCGTCCTCGTCGCCCGCCACAGCGGATACTGTCGCACCGATCGCTTCGATCAGCGAGGCGTCATCACTGGCTTGGTCCGTCGACGCCTGAGCGTGTGCCCGCACCAGCAGCCTACGGTCGAAGCCCTGTGGCGTCTGGACGACGACCAGTCCCGCGCGATCGACGGTCTGGCCCAGCAGACCGCTCACCGGATCGACAGCACGCACGGTGTCCGCGACCGCCAGCGTCGGGACCACTGCATCGGCGCCGCCACGCAATGCGTCGATTACCCGCGAAATCACCTGCACCTGAACGAATGCCCGCGCGACGTCATGCACCAACACCAGGTCGACG
>JBDTDN010000298.1:0-3658 GCA_039923055.1 Jatrophihabitantaceae bacterium | reverse complement strand
GTGCGCCAGCCGGGGTGGTCAACGTGCTGACCACCGACAAGCCGGGCGAACTGGTCCAAGCCGCGCTGGCAGATTCCCGCGTGCGCAAGCTGTCGTTCACCGGCTCGACCGGTGTGGGCCGCACCCTGCTGAAGCAGGCCGCGGACCGGATCGTCAACACCTCACTGGAACTCGGCGGCAACGACCCGTTCCTGGTGCTGGACGACGCGGATCTTGATGCGGCCGTCGCGGGCGCAATGCTCGCCAAGACCCGCAACGGCGGGCAGGCCTGCACGGCCGCGAACCGGTTCCTGGTCGCCGAGTCGGTAGCCGCCGAGTTCGCCGCGAAGCTCGCCGCCGCGATGGGAGCGCTGCGGATGGGTGCCGGCACGGAGGAGAACACCCAACTCGGACCGATGATCAATGCCCGTGCCGTCGTCGGCATCGCCGACAAGGTGGACCGTTCGGTGGCTGCGGGCGCGCGGGTCCTGCTCGGCGGTGACCGCCCGACCACATCGGGGTTCTTCTACCCGGCGACCGTCCTCACCGATGTACCCCGCGATTGCCCCGCCGCCACCGAGGAGATCTTCGGGCCCGTCGCGCCGATCATCACCGTGCGCGACGACGATGACGCGATCGCGATCGCGAACAGTACCGAGATGGGGCTGACCGGCTACGTCTACACCGCTGACCTGGGCCGCGGGCTGCGCGTCTGCGAACGCCTGCAGGTCGGCATGGTCGGGCTGAACCGCGGGCTGGTGTCCGACCCGGCCGCTCCGTTCGGTGGCGTCAAGCAATCCGGGCTCGGCCGCGAGGGCGGCTACGAGGGCATCGACGCCTACCTGGAGACGACCTACGTCGCTACCGACTGGTGATCACGCCGGTGCCGGGGGCGCCGCCTGACCGTGGCAGTAGATCTCCAGCAGACCTGGCAGCGGGTTCGCAGGCTTGGCCAAGGTGGGTGGCTTGGCGAACGCCATCGCCGTCGGATCGATGAAGTCGATCAGCGTCTGGGCGTTGGCGTCGCGGTACGTCAAGGCGGGCAGGTTCCACTGGCGCTGGATCGTCGCCAGCACCGATGTGTGGTCGTGGACCACGTTCGTCACCGCGTGCGGGCGAGAGTATGGGCTGACCACGATCGCCGGCACGCGAGGGCCGTACAGGCGATAGTCGCCCGGAGCGTCACCGGCCTTGAGCATCGGGGCGATGTCATCCGGTGCAACCGCCGCCGGCGGCGGCACGTGGTCGTAGTACCCGCCGTGTTCGTCGTACAGCCAGACCACCATCGTCCGCTTCCAGGCCGGCCCGTGCATCACCGAATTGATGACGCGGGCCACGAACGCCTCCCCCAACTGGATGTCCTGCGGGTTCTCTTCGGACTCCGCGGTGCTCTCGATGACGTTGTTGGCAAGCGAGCCGAACGTCGGGACCTTGATCGGTTGCAGCAGCCCACCGACCTCGCCGGTGACCGCGCCCATGTTGCAGTCGACCAGGCTCACCGCGGGAAGGGTGCCCAGCGCCGCGTCCAGGTAGAACTGCTCGATGTGGGCCAGGTTCAGCGGATGCTTGAGGATCGTGTCGAACATGATCGCGCTGGTCGGAGCATCGGTGAAGTAGTTGCGCCAGCTGATCTTGTACTTGCTCAGCAGGTCCCAGATCGTCCCGTTGGCCGGGTAGTTGCTCGTGACGTTCCCGATGTCGGTGGAGATGAGCCCGGACGCGGTGCCGGACATCAGGAACCGACGGTTGGGATAGGTCTGACAGGGCGCGGAGCAGAACCAGCGGTTGGCCAGGGTGAAGGTGTTGGCCAGCGAGTAGTAGTACGGCAGGTCCGGTTGGTCCCAGTACCCCATCGAACCCGGTCCGGTCGCCGCGAAGCCGTCCATCGCACCGCCGTTGATCTGCCGGTGCGTGTCGTTCCAGTTCTGGCTGCCGGTATCGGTGCTGCCGGCGAAACTTGGCTGGTGATAGGCGCGCATCGACTTACCGTTGACGGGCGTTGCGTTGGTGGGCTTGCCGTCCGCATCGAAGCTGAACCCGTCCGCGGCCGGTTGCCCGCGCAGCGGGAGCATGCCGAAGTAGTTGTCGAAGGAATGGTTCTCCTGCATCACGATGACCAGATGGTCGAACGGGAACTCGCCGGTGCTCTTGCCGACCGCCTTGCCCGGGAACGGCAGCGAATTGGGCCTACGCAAGGTTGACGGCGTGTCCGCGTGCGCCGCTGAGTCGAGCCCGAGTGGCAGGGCACCGGCTACGGCCACGGCGCCCATGCCCAGTCCGGCCTTGAGTATCGACCGTCGGTTGTACGTGTGTTTCTGCTCGCCCATCACGATTGCCGCCCTCTGTTCGCAGCTCAACTCACACCGACCCGAGCTGTGTATCAAGTCCCCCGCGGTGGCCCCACCCTGGCACCGCAAGGGCGCGCTGGCCAATCAAAACGGCTGCCGATGGCTGGCGGGTTCCCCCGTCCGGTCAAGCTGGAATGATGGGCTGCATGGACACACTGCCCGAGCGGATCATCGTCGGCATCACCGGCGCGACCGGGATCATCTACGGGGTGCGTGCGCTGGAGGTGCTCCGGGGGGCCGGTGTTCAGACGCATCTGGTGATCAGCCGCGCGGCTCAACTGACCCGCGCATACGAAACGGATCTGAGCAAGGACGAACTGTCCGCACTGGCCGACGTTGCCTACAACGTCGGGGACGTGGGCGCGGCGATCTCCTCGGGCTCGTTCAAGACTCTGGGCATGCTCATCGCGCCGGCCTCGATGCGTTCGGTCGCCGAGATCGCCACCGGCGTCACCTCCACGCTGCTGACCCGGGCGGCCGACGTGGTGCTGAAGGAGCGCCGCCCACTGGTGCTGATGGTCCGCGAGTCCCCGCTGAACCTGATTCACCTGCGCAACATGGTGACGATCACCGAGGCCGGTGGCACGATCTTCCCGCCCGTACCCGCGTTCTACGCCCGCCCGACGACCCTTGCGCAGATCGTCGACCAGTCCGTCGGCCGTGCGCTGGACCAGTTCGGCATCACCATCGACGTGTTCCCGCGCTGGGACGAGCAGTTGCGGACGTCGATGGCCCGGGACAGCGTGCAAGAAAACCGCGCAGCAACGGACTGACCGGCGGCGGACGCTAGGGGCGTCGCGCTCGTGACGTGCAGGTGTCGGCTCGCCATGGCAGCCTGATCGCTGTGACTGCAGCAGTGGATCCACGGGCGATGATGGCCGAACTGATGACGCGGCTGACCGGCCCTGGCGCGGCGTTCGAACTAGTCGAGCAGGACGTGTGCGGTGCCCGCATGCAGGTGCTTGCTCATCGCGAGCGTGCCGTCGGCGAGTTGCTGGAGCAGTCGCGCCAGTACGGCGACGCCGACTACCTGGTCACCGAGGACGGCCGGCTGAGCTTCACCCAACACCTGCAAGCCGTTGCCTCGCTCTCTCACGCGCTGTCGGCGCAGCACGGCATCGGCAAAGGTGACCGCGTCGCGATCCTCGCCGCGAACGCACCCGAGTGGATCGTCGCCTTCTGGGCGCTCGCCAGTCTCGGCGCGATCACCGTCGGCTTCAACGCCTGGTGGACGACGCCCGAAGTCGGGTTCGCCGTCGAGCACAGCACGCCGTCACTGATCATCACCGACGCAAAGCGTGCGGGCCTGCTGGGCATGGCAGACGTCCCGG
>JBDTDN010000297.1:0-4751 GCA_039923055.1 Jatrophihabitantaceae bacterium | reverse complement strand
GGAGAAGGTGCTCGGTCTGAAGGCCGGTTGGGGCTTGAACGCCGCGACCGGTGAGTACGTCGACATGTTCGCCGCGGGCATCGTCGAGCCGGCGAAGGTCACGCGTTCTGCGCTGCAGAACGCCGCGTCCATCGCCGCGCTGTTCCTGACCACCGAAGCGGTTGTCGCAGACAAGCCGGAGAAGGCTCCGGCCGGTGGCGGCATGCCCGGTGGCGGCATGGGCGGAGACATGGACTTCTAATAGAGGCCCGTTACTACCTGCACCAAGCGATGGGGTCGTCCGAGAGGGCGGCCCCATCGTCATGCGTAGATCAGCCGAGCAGATCGTCGACGTAGCACCAGCGCCAGGCCTCGCCCGGCTCGATCGAGCGCATCACCGGATGGTCGGTCTCATGGAAGTGCGCGGCCGCGTGCTTGTGCACCGAGGAATCGCAGCAGCCGACGTGCCCGCAACTCAGGCACAACCGCAGATGAACCCAGCTCGTACCGTCGCGCAGGCACTCCTTGCAGCCGTTAGGCGTCCGTGCCGCGACGACGCGGGGTGCCTCGCGCAGGTGCTCGCAGTCACCGGCTCGCTGCTCCGCCGTGACCAGTTCATTGTCCACGCGTGCGGCGGCATCCTCGATCCGGTCCAGCATCGACTCCTCCATGTCGATCGCGGCGAGTGCCGCCCGCAGCACCTCGTCGTCGTATACGCCACGATCCCGCGCCTGTAGGACGGAGCTGCGTTCGGCGGCGAGCATCTGCATCCGGAGCCGGCGGTATGCAACGGCGGGCGGCTCGATCTCAGTCTGTGACCGGCCGAGCTGTTCCCAGATCTGGTTGGTGCGGCGCATTGCGCGCTCCTGCAGTTGGGTGATCACCTCCTCGGAGTCGGTCGGCGCGCGGACCTGATCCAGGACGGCCAGCCCCGCGCGTGCGGCGTCGGTGACCAGCGAGGCCGCCTGCAGCGCGTCCTCGGCGGCATCGGGTCCGGGCATCCCCAGCCAGCGGACGAGGTACGGCAGCGTCAAGCCTTGGACAAGCAGGGTGCCAGCCACGACCGTGAATGCCGCCAGCGCGAGCAGGTCCCGCTGCGGCGTGTGCGCGGGCAGTAGGAAGACTGCGGCCAGGGTGACTACTCCGCGCATCCCGGCCCAGGACAGGGCGGTACTGACCCGCCACGACCAAGCTGGCCGGCGCAGCAGTCGGATGATCAGCATCGCCCCGAAGATGTAGACGATCCGGGCCAGCACTGTCCCGGCCAGGACCAGCAGGCAGGCCGGAATCACTTGATCCCATGGCACATTTTCCGCACGAACATTGTTGATCAGACCGCGGATCTGCAGCCCGATCAGCAAGAAGACGACGTTTTCCAGCAGGAATTGGACCGTCCGCCAGTTGATGTTCTCGGCGATGCGCGATCCTGCTGACTGCAGCACCGGCGCCTTGTGACCGAGGATCAGGCCGGTGACGACCACCGCAAGTACGCCAGAGGTGTGCAACTGCTGCGCCGGCAAGAACGCGACGTAGGGCGCGGCGAACGACAGTGTGGTGTCCAACACCGGGTCGGTGATGAATCGACGGATCTGGGCGAGCACGAATGCGGCCAAAAGGCCGATCAGCAGCCCGCCGCCTGCCGCCCGAACGAAATCCCAGCCCACGTGCCACGGGCTGACCGAGGCGGAGAGTGCGGCGATCGCGGTGTTCAGCGCGACGAGCGCGGTCGCGTCGTTGACCAGGCTTTCGCCCTCCAGGATCGAGACGATGCGTCGCGGCATTCCGACGCGGCGGGCCACAGTGGTCGCGGCGACCGCGTCCGGGGGAGCGACGACCGCGCCGAGCGCGAACGCGGCGGCGAGTGACACACCCGGGACGGCCCACCACGACAACAACCCCACGGTGACCGTCGAAAATGCGACCAGGCCGACGGAGAGCAGACCTATCGCCCGTCGGTTCACCTTGAAGTCGACGAGCGAGGTCCGGATTGCGGCTGCGTACAGCAGCGGCGGCAGTAGACCGATCAGAACCAGATCGGGACTGAGCTTGATCTCTAGCAGGTGTGGGATGAACGAGATCGCGATGCCGACTGCGACGAGCACCAACGGCTCGCTCCAGCCGAGCCGGCGTGATCCCGCGGCGACGAATCCTACGATGGTGACGAGCGCGAGAAGTTCCAGGGCGGCGTGCACCGGTTCATTCTCGCTGACTTGTCAGTCTGTGCTGACCTGATCCGCGGGCGGGGCCGTGATCGTCACCGGCGCGTCGTACTTGGTCAACGTGACCACCGTGGAGACCGACTGGCCGCCGGCCGTCAATTTCTCGGTGAGTTTGACCGGACGACCCTGGGCGTCGAGCCACAGATCCACCGGAAGGGTGGTGATCCCGGCCTGGATCAGGGTGTCCTTGCCGGAGGTCGAGTCGGGAAGCTTGGCGATGTCCACCACAATCGCGTAGTGCGCGGCGGAAGCGCCGTCGATCTGATCGGTGCCCTTGCTCGTCACGGACTTCGCGGCCCGCGCGAACGCGGTGAACCGGTCCATCGATGCCGAACTCTGGATCGAAGCGAGCGACTTCGCCATCTGCTGGATCACCGGATTGGTGCTGTCGGCCGACACCAACTGCCACGGCTTTCCGGACGTGTTGTACTTCGTCGGCAGCTGCATGTACGTCGTGTCGCCGATCAGAACGATGTGCAGCGAGCCGAACTCGGGGATGGCCTCGGTCAGGTCCATTGCGGCCAACTTGCCGTCCGCGATCTTCTCGTCGCCCGCAGCGGTGATCGTCCCGCCGGCAGCCTGGATGGTCATCGCCAAGTGGGCGCTGGTGAGTGACTGGACCCCACTCTTCATGAACGCGAACAGGCCCGCTGCGTCGGTCGGGGTCGCCCGGTTGGCCGAATTGCTACCGCTCGGGCCGCCGGTGCCTGTGCCGCCCGCGTCAGTGGTGCCCGTGCCGTTCGTGATGCTCGCACAGCCGGCCAGCGTGAGAGCGGGCAGCAGCGCGAGCGTAACCATGGCAATTCGGAAGTTTCGGGACACGAGTTTCAGGGTACGGGATCGTGGTCCGGTCAGTCTGTGCTGACTTGATCCGCGGGCGGAGCCGTGATCGTCAGTGCAGCGTCGAAGTCACTGATCGTGGCGCTGATCGTGATCGGCTTGGCCCCGAGCGGGATGGCCAGGCTGACCTTGACCGGTCGCGATTGGGCATCGAGCCAGAGTTGGATCGGCAGCGGCGTGTTTCCGAGCGAGGCAAGGACCTGACCGAGTGCTGGATCGCCGCCGCCGGACTGGGGGTTGATGGTCATCGAGTAGTGGGCGGCCGGCGCGTCTCTGACCTGGTCGGTGCCCAGGCTGTGCACGTCGGTTCCGGTGCCGATCAGCTTCACGATCGAGGCCAGTTCTGTGACGATACCGGCAACGTTGATCGACGAGGCGAACGATTTGACGACTGGGTTCGAACTGGTGGGGCTGACCAGCGTCCATGGCTTGCTTGTCCCCGACACCTTGGCGTAGCTCTTGCCGTCCGCTGTGATGACCTCGATGTCCTGGCCGCTCTGGTTGAGCTTGACGTCGGTCGCCTGCGTCACGCCGTCGGAGAGTTTGACGTCTGCGGTGCTGGTGCCGCCAAGCACGCCGGCATCGACGTCGACGTGCGCGCTGGTCAGTGATTGCAGCGCGGTCGTCATCATGGCCGCGAGCTCAGTGGCGCTGGGCGCAGCGCTGGTGCTTGGTACCGGTGCGCCAGAGGTGTTCGGAGTGGGTTTGTTCGAACTGGAGGAGCACCCGGCAACGAGGCCGGCCGCGAGCGTGATCGACAGAGCGAGCCCGGCGAGCGTGGCGCGAGTGTTCACGCGCCCAACCTACCTGCACCCGGGCCACGATCTTGGTGCGCCCAGCTCGTCAAGCCGGCCACTACGTATCAAGATCGGTGAGCAGCCTATAAGGGCCGGAGCAGGTCGTCGGCGTCGACGATCGTGTACGCGTAGCCCTGCTCGGCCAGGAAACGCTGGCGGTGTGCGGCGTATTCGGCATCCAGGGTGTCGCGGGCGATCACGGTGTAGAAGTGCGCCTGCCGACCGTCGGCCTTGGGGCGGAGCACGCGGCCGAGCCGCTGCGCCTCCTCCTGGCGCGAACCGAACGTGCCGGAGATCTGCACGGCGACCGCCGCCTCAGGCAGGTCGATGGAGAAGTTCGCGACCTTGCTGACCACGAGCACCCGCTGCTCGCCTCGGCGAAACTCGTCGTACAGGCGTTCGCGTTCCTTGTTTGTCGTCGAGCCCTGGATGATGGGCGCACCGTCCAACTCGGCGGAGACGTCGTCGAGTTGGTCCAGGTAGGCGCCGATGACCAGCACCTGGTCGTCCGGGTGCTGCTCGACGATCGTGCGGATGACCGGCAACTTGGTGCGCGCCGTGGCAGCCAGCTTGTAGCGGTTCTCCGGCTCGGCCGTCGCATAGGCCATTCGCTCGGCATCGGTCAGCGTGACCCGGACCTCGGTGCAGTCGGCCGGCGCGATCCAGCCCTGGTTCTCGATGTCCTTCCACGGCGCGTCATACCGCTTCGGGCCGATGAGCGAGAAGACGTCCCCTTCGCGGCCGTCCTCGCGGATCAGCGTGGCGGTCAGGCCGAGACGACGGCGGGACTGCAGGTCAGCGGTGAGCCGGAAGATCGGCGCAGGCAGCAGGTGCACCTCGTCGTACACGATCAGGCCCCAGTCGCGGGAGTCGAACAGTTCCAGGTGGCGGTATTCGCCTTTGCGTCGCGTCGTCA
>JBDTDN010000296.1:0-5414 GCA_039923055.1 Jatrophihabitantaceae bacterium | reverse complement strand
CGAACGAATATTCGGCAATGAAGCCGACCATCGCGACCGAGTAGACCGCGATGGCCGTCGTGAAGAACGTGTCGGACAGGTGGGCCATCGACCCGTTGATCCCAGCCACTACTGCTCCCTTACT
The DNA here is from genome assembly GCA_039923055.1 of Jatrophihabitantaceae bacterium. Classification (GTDB taxonomy): domain Bacteria; phylum Actinomycetota; class Actinomycetes; order Mycobacteriales; family Jatrophihabitantaceae; genus DASXYU01. The sequence goes on along the minus strand of JBDTDN010000296.1, from coordinate 5,290 downwards.
GCGCCGACGAGATCACTCGTCGTGGTGTGCGTGCCACGCAGACGTCCCAGCAGCGCGGCGAATTCGGTGGTGAAGTTGCCTGAATCGCTCCGAGCCAATCCGCCGACCGAGACAACGGTAGGCGCCCGATCCTGAGAGCCTGACGCAGGGGTGAACCGCAGCCAGACCCGGCGTCTTCGGAACCCGAGCGAGCCGAACAGTCCGAGAACCATGGCTACCGCGGCGAGTAACAGCCAACTCTGCGCCGGGTCATGGCTGACCTGAAGGCTGGCCCACGGTACCCAGCCGTCGAAACTCACCTTGACGCCGCCGGCAAACGTCTTGGATTCGCCGGCGGTCAGGTTCACGGCGCCGATCTTGGTCATCTTCGACGAGTCCAGCGAGTAAACCGACTGCGGCTGTCCGTTGTAGTTCAGGTCACCGGTGTAGACGAAGATGCCCAGCACCGGATTGTTCGTCTGCGGCGAACTCGAGGTGATGACGCCGTCGCCGGTATCGACCGGGGTCGGCGCGAAGAACCCGGAGATGCCGACGTCCTGGTTCTTGCCCGGCGCACCCTGTTCCTTGAACGCGCCCTCGGAATAGAACGTCGACGCGTCGGTCGGAACGAATGCCTGAGTGTCGTGACGCACGGAGCCGTCGGGCATCGTGATCGTCACCTGTGGAGCGAAGCCGTGCCCGATCAGGTAGACCCGATCGCCTTCCAGCCGCAGCGGATGGTTGACGGTGATGCTCGTCTGCTTCGGTGCCGCGTTGATGTTCGCGCGATAGGTCACGTTCGCGGCGAACTGTGACGGCTCGCCGGCGGCGGTGTAGGTGGCGGTGAACTTGCTCATCTCGTCGATGCAGAACGGTGCCGGCGAAACCTTGCCCTCTCCCGCGAAGCGTCCCGGCTTCCAGGAGTCGTACTGCGAGACCGTGTTGCAGAAGCCCTGGTTCGCACCCTGTAGCACGATGCGAGTGCCTTCATAGCTGTAGAGCTTGCCGATCGCGATGAGGATTAACGCGCTGAGCAGCGCGATGTGGAAGATCAGATTTCCGGTCTCGCGGCTGTAGCCCTTTTCCGCCGACAGGGTGGTCACTCCGGAGTCCTCGGTGCGTTCGACGATCCGCCAGCGGCGGCCCAATACGCGTCGGGCAGCGGCGACGGCCTGGCCCGGCGGGAGTGTCAACTCGTACGAGCCGGACTCCGGCAGGCGACTGAGGTTTCGGGGGGCGGGCAACGGTTTGCGGGCGACTGCACGGGCGTGCAGGCGGATTCGCGGGATCAGGCAGCAGACGAGCGAGATGAACAGCAGCAGATAGATGGCCGCGAACCATGGCGCCCCGAACACGTCGTACATACCGATGGCGCTGAGGAAGCGCCCCCACGCACCGTGTGCGGTGATGTAGGAGTTCACCTCGTCCGGGTTGAGCGGGCGCTGCGGCAGGATCGAGCCGGGCACTGCAGCGACGGCGAGCAGGAACAACAAGATCAGTGCGGTCCGCATGCTCGTAAGCCGCCGCCATAGCCTCCTGAACGGGCGGATCACCTTTGCCACTTGGGCGTTCATATGCTGATCCCGCCTGCCCCGGCGGTCTCGCGCAGTTGGTCCATCCAACTGTTCCACTGGCCGGTGACCAGGAGCACGCCGATGACGATCAGCAGTACGCCACCGATCCGGCTGACGGCGCGGGCGTGCCGGCGCAGGAACCCGAGCGCACCGGATACCCAGCCGAAGCCCAGCGCTACCAGCACGAACGGGATGCCCAGACCCAGGCAGTAGCAAAGCATCAGGAACGCACCCTTGCCCGCGGTGGTCTGGGTGACCGACATCGTGTAGACGGCGGTGTACGTGGGAGTCAGGCAGGGTGCCCAGGCCAGCCCGAACGCCGCCCCGAGCAACGGCGCTCCGACCAAGCCGGCGCGGGGCAGCTTGTGGATGCGGAATTCCCTTTGCAGCAAGCCGATTCCGCCGAGAAACACCACGCCCATCACGATCGTGACGACACCGAATATCTTCTCGATGACGAGCTGGTGCTCCTGGATGGACGCGCCGAGTGTGCCCAGCAAGGCACCCTGAGCGATGAAGATCGCCGAGAAGCCCAGAACGAACAACAGTGCGCCGGCGACCATCCGGCGCTGCGCCGGTCGGCCGTCCTCACCGGCGAGCCCGGCCACGTAGGACAGGTAGCCCGGCACCAGTGGGAGCACGCACGGCGACAGGAATCCGACCAGCCCGACGAGCGCGGCAACGGCGGCCGCGACGAGCAGCGGGCCATCGGTGATCGCGTGCGTCAGGCCAGCGTCGGCGAGAAGCATCTAGGACTCCGCGATGAGTGTGTCCAGCAACGGCTCAAGATCCTTCGGAGACATCACGCCGATGTGCACCACGGCCACCCGACCGGCCTTGTCCACCAGGACGGTGAACGGCAGTCCCTTGGCCGGGATAGAGCCCAGCCTCAGCGCGACCTCACCCTGCTGGTCGTAGATCATCGGGTAAGTGATGTCGAAGTCCTTGACGAACGCTTGTGCGCTGCTGGGCGGATAGTTCATCGTATCGATGCCGAGGAACTGCACACCCTTGCTCTTGTACGCGCGGTAGACGCTGTCGAACTGGGGGGTCTCGGTGGTGCACGGCCCGCACCAGGTTGCCCAGAAGTTGATGACCACGACCTTGCCCGCCTGCTGGGCGAGAGAGATCGTGCTACTTCCCCCTCCGCCAGCGGTTGCACTGCTCGAAGTGCCGCCACCGAGCAGGTTCCCGGTGAAATTCTCGGCCGGCTTACGGTCGGCGATCGGCCACGTCGTGCCGCTCGGCGTCGGGCTGGTGTACCGGTAGGAACCGTCGGTATTCGTACCGCTACCGCTGCAACCGGACGCCAGAGCCGTGACCGTTGCGGCGGCCACCAGGATCCCGGTAATTCGACGGAGTTTCATCGCCGTCCAGTGTCCTTTATCGCGATCAGGCGGCCGAAACCGGCTCAGCTACTTGCGATCTGGCTAGGCGCCAGCGCCGTGCCCGGCCGGTAGCGTCGCGGCGGGTTCGGCGTAGTCGATGCGGACGATCGTGTCGCCGTGGAAGGTCAGCGACGTGACCGAGGCGAGTCCGCACTGCCGTTTGCGTGGATCGTGGAACAGCCGCTTGCCTTCAGCACTTCGCCTGGCCGAGACGATCGGCAACTGATGGCTGACGCAGACCGCTTCCTTGCCGGTGCCCGAGACGACGTCGCGGGCGGTTCGGGCTGCGGCCAGCACGCGGCTGGCGATCTGTGCGTACGGCTCACCCCAGGACGGGCGGAAAGGGTTCCGGTAGTACTTGAAGTTGCCGAGGTCGGTGAACAGCCCCTTGCCGCCGGCGACCCGCCGCCCCTGTAGTTCGTTGGCCGCCTCGATCAGCCGATCATCCGTGGCGATCGACAGGCCGAGGGCTGCCGCGAGAGGGCCCGCCGTCTGCTGCGCACGCTCCAGTGGGGACGAGACGACGTACCCGATGTCCCGTACCGCCAGGAAGTCGGACGCCAGCGCGGCTTGCGCGACGCCGAGCTCGGAGAGCCGGTAGCCGGGCAGCCGTCCGTAGAGCACCCGCTCGGGGTTGTACACCTCGCCGTGCCGCAGCAGATGGACGGTTATCAGGCCCGATTCGGGGCTCTGCCTTCCGAGCGGTGAACTCATTACTGCTCGATCGTCGCGGCTGCGGCCGCGTGGGCGGCGGCGGGCAGAGCGGATGCGATCTTGTCCAGCACCGCATCGTCCATCGCAGCGTTGACGAACCACGCCTCGAACACGCTCGGCGGCAGGTAGACGCCCGCGTCGAGCATTGCGTGGAAAAAGGCGGGGTAGCGCGCTGGATGTGCGGTGGCCGCGGCCTGGGCTCCGGCGAAGTCAACGACCGGCGTATCGCTGAAGAAGACCGAGAACAGGTTTCCTGCGTACTGCACCTGATGCTCGACGCATGCCTCGGTCAACGCCGCGTCGACCAGAGATCCGATCGTCCGTGCATTACGGTCCAGCGCTGCGTACACCTCGGGACCTGCAGCTCGTAGCGATGCCAGCCCCGCCGCGACGGCCACCGGATTACCCGACAGCGTCCCGGCTTGGTACACCGGGCCGACTGGGGCCAGGTGGGCCATGATGTCGGCCCGGCCACCGAACGCCGCGGCAGGCAGCCCGCCACTCATCACCTTGCCGAACGTGAAAAGATCCGCGTCCACCGGATCCAGGCCGTACCAACCTGCGGCGGACACCCGGAATCCGGTCATTACCTCGTCCATGATCAGCAGCGCGCCGTGGGCGGTCGTCACAGCGCGCAGCCCGGCGTTGAACCCGGCAACAGGCGCGACCGCACCCATATTTCCGGCCGCCGCCTCGGTGATCACGCACGCGATCTCGTCCCCGAATTCGGCGAAGCATGCCTGCACCGCCGCAAGATCGTTGTAGGGCAGCACGATCGTGTCCACGGTCTGAGCGCCCGTCACTCCCTCCGTATCCGGGTGCGCGAAGGTCACTACGCCTGAGCCGGCCGCAGCCAGTAGCGCGTCGACGTGCCCGTGATAGCAGCCGGCGAACTTCACGATCCGCTGCCTGCCGGTGAATCCCCGTGCCAGTCTGATCGCGGACATCGTCGCCTCGGTGCCGGAGTTGACCAGCCGAACCTGCTCCAGCGGCGCGACGCGGCCAACGAGCTGCTCAGCCAGTTCGATCTCGCCGACGGTCGGGGTGCCGAACGACAGCCCGGACGTCGCGGCCCGCTGAACCGCGGCAACCACAGCGGGGTGCGCGTGGCCAAGGATCATCGGCCCCCAGGACGAGACCAGGTCGACGTAGGTCCGCCCGTCGGCATCGGTCAGATAGGCGCCTGCGCCGCTGACCATGAACCGGGGCGTACCGCCGACTGCCCGAAAGGCCCGCACCGGCGAGTTCACCCCACCGGGGATCACCCGTTGCGCGCGCGCGAACAACTCGGTCGACACGGGGCAGCTTTCCTCAGCAGCAGTCACCTGCACAGTCTCGCAAAGGCGTTCGAGGGGCCCGCGGGTGCGGCCAATGTCTGACGCGGATGCGGGCCGCTGCGGGCCGTCGGGAACAATCACCCAGGCATAACCACTACGCGCAATTTCATCGCATGGACGAAAGGCACCCTCAATGCAGATCGAAAACAGCGTTGCGGTCATCACCGGCGGCGCGTCCGGGCTCGGCCTGGCCACCGCCCAGCGACTGTCCAAGGCGGGCGCCAAGGTCGTCCTGCTTGATCTCCCGTCCGCCAACGGCGAGCAGGCAGTAGCCGGAGTCGGCGAGGGTTGCGTCTTC
>JBDTDN010000295.1:0-4322 GCA_039923055.1 Jatrophihabitantaceae bacterium | reverse complement strand
CCGCCCGGCAGCCGTTCGCCACCAGCGCCTGTGCGTCCCGCTCGTCGAGTTCGTTCTGAGTAGCGGACGGCATCGCGAGCTCACACGGTACGTCCCACACACTGCCGCCGGCCACGAACCGCGCCTTGTCACCGCGGGCCCTGACGTAGTCGCCGACCCGTCCGCGGTCGACCTGCTTGACCTGCTTGAGCAGCTCCAGGTCGATGCCGGACTCATCCACGACGTAGCCGTGTGAGTCCGAGCAGGCGACGACCGTGCCGCCAAGCTGATGAACCTTCTCGATCGTGTAGATGGCGACGTTGCCCGATCCGGAGACGACCACGCGCTTGCCGTCCAGACAGTCACCGCGAGTTTCCAGCATTCGCTGGGCGAAGAACGTCGCGCCATAGCCGGTCGCCTCGGTGCGAACCTGCGATCCGCCCCAGGTCAGTCCCTTGCCGGTCAGCACGCCGGACTCGAAGCGGTTGGTGATCCGTTTGTACTGCCCGAACAAATAACCGATCTCGCGGCCGCCCACTCCGATGTCGCCGGCCGGCACGTCGGTGTTCTCGCCCAGGTGGCGGTAGAGCTCGGTCATGAACGACTGGCAGAAGCGCATCACTTCGGCGTCGCTTCGCCCTTTGGGGTCGAAGTCCGAACCGCCCTTACCACCACCGATCGGCATACCGGTCAGTGCGTTCTTGAAGATCTGCTCGAAGCCGAGGAACTTGATCGTGCCCAGCAGCACCGACGGATGGAACCGCAGACCGCCCTTGTACGGGCCTAGCGCGGAGTTGAACTCGACACGAAAGCCCCGGTTGATGTTCACCCGGCCGCCGTCGTCGACCCACGGAACCCGGAAGATGATCTGCCGCTCCGGCTCGCATATGCGAGCGATCACGCACGCGTCGACGTACTCGGGGCGCTTGGCGATCACCGGCACCAGGCTGTCGAACACTTCTCGCACCGCCTGGTGGAACTCATCCTCACCGGGATTGCGGCTGAGCACGTCCGCGTAGATGGCTTCCAACTTGGCGATGGCAGACGACGACACAGGCGGGCCCGTCCTTCACAGTGTTGCGGACCGCATCGGCGGCCCCCCTCGGACCGAGCGGCACCGAGATCAACAACGGACGGCACACTCAGCAGGACTGCGGCAACGTTGACGCCAGCCCAGTTTACGCTTAATCAATTCATAGCTTGATCTAGAGCCAAACGGTGCCGGACGCCTACCTGCAAATTAGTGGGGCGAGTGGGACTTGAACCCACGACTGGCGGGTTATGAGTCCGCTGCTCTAACCAGCTGAGCTACCGCCCCGCGATGATGCTATTGGACCGGCGAGGTTTGCGAGGGGTCAGCTCGCCCACATCGCCGCACTAGCTGTGCTCCCCCAGCAGGACCGGCAGCTGCTCGAGACCGTGGATCAGCGACAGCTCGCGGTAGGGCAACTGGTCGGCCGGTACCGCAAGCTGCAGATTCGGGAACCGCCGCACGAGTGCCGGGTAGGCCATCCGCAGCTCGATGCGGGCAAGTTCGGCGCCGATGCACCGGTGCAGGCCGTGGCCAAACGCCAGGTGACCGCGACTGGGTCGTCCGGCGTCGACCTGTCCCATCGTCGCCCCGCCGTGCCGTGGGTCGCGATTCGCGCCGGCCAAGGAGCAGACGACGATGTCGCCGGCAAACATGGCCCGACCACCGACCGTGACGTCTTTGACCGCGAAGCGCGGAAAGCCGACCTGCACGACGGTGAGATACCGCAACAGCTCCTCGACGAACGGCTCGGCGTAGGCCGGGTCATCGCGCAGCGCGACGAAAGCTGCCGGGTCCTGCAGGAGTGCCACAGCGCCCAGCGACAACATGCTCACCGTAGTCTCCAGACCGCCGGTCAGCACACCATCCACGAGCCCAGCCAGCTCCACATCGCCCACGTCCTCGCCGTGTTCGGCCAGGATCGAGGCGATCAGGCCCGTACCGGATTCGACGCGCTGCCGGGCGACGATCTTTTCGAGGTACCCGATGGATTCGGCGATGACGTCCAGCGAGCCGGTCACCCCGTCTGCCACATCGAACCGTGCCGTGCTCAGCCGTTGGAACTCGTCGCGATCACCCTCGTCGATCCCGAGCAGTTCCATGATCGTGCGGGACGGGATCGTCAGGGCGAAGTGCTTCTGCAGGTCGACCACCTGATCCTGCTCACCGGCGCGAGCAGTCTCGTCCAGGGCGTCGTCGATGATCTGCCGAATGCGCGGCTCACGCGCGGCGAGCGCTCGAGTGGTGAACTGCGCAGTCAGCAGGTGCCGCAGCCGGGTGTGCGCAGGTGGATCGGCGAAACCGAGGCCACCGGGATCCTGCTCCTGCGCGATGCCGATCTTGCCGATCATGTTGCCGAAGTCGTTGCTGAATGTCTGTGGGTCGGCGGCGAGCACGAATTTGGATTCCTCGTACCCGCTGACCAACCAACCACGAAGACCGAACGGCATCTTCAGCCGACTGACCGGTTCACGCTCGCGAATCCGGCCCAGTTCGGGCACTGGGTCCAGACCCACCCGACGCAGCGGCATCAGCGCCTGATCGGGAAATCTGGCGAGTAGTGACGCGGGGTCGGACGCTTTGTCGCCGGCGAAGCGGAGCACAACGCCCAGCACCCATCGACGCGCCTTGCTGCCGGCCTTCGCCAGCGTCGTTGACACCTGCATGTCGGGCATCCTGCCATGACGACGCTGGCGGCTGCCTCAGCGCCGGGCCGACCCAACGGTCGTGTCCGGCCGTGGCGTGCAGGCACGGTAGTTTCTGCATATGAAAATGGGGGACTCGGTCACCGTGCACATGAATGCCTCGCCGGACTCGGCCTGGTCGCTGGTCAGCGACATCACCAACACCGGCCGCTGGAGTCCAGAGACCATCGACGCGCAGTGGTTGGACGGCGCGAGCGCACCAGCCGTCGGTGTGCGCTTCCGTGGTCAGGTCAAACGCAACGGCCGGGGACCGACGTACTGGACAACCTGCAAGATCACTGCTTGCCAGCCTGGCAGGGAGTTTGCGTTCGCGGTGATCATGAAAGGCGCCGCGTTGAACGTTTGGCGCTACCAGTTCAGCCCGGCGGGCGAGGGCGTCGACGTCACCGAGTCGTTCGAGTTGAGCCCGACGCTGCCCCTGCGGCTGTACTGGGCTGTGCTGGGCTGGACTCGCAACAAGACGAATGTCAACGGAATGCGGCAGACCCTCGAACGCGTCAAGAGTGCGGCCGAGACCGCATAGACAACTCGGTGTCAGGCTCGGCTCGCGCCCTCGCACACCCAACCGTCGGGCAGGTGCCCGGCCTGGATGAACGTCCGTAGCTGTGTGGCCGCATCCTCGCGCAGCGCAGTGTCGGCCTGCGGGTAGAGAATCTGTTCTTCCTTCGGGTTGTGAGCTTGCAATTGGGCCACCAGCTCACCGCACCCGGTCAGAACCGCGTCGCCGCCGTCGCTCAACCGGGGTTGCAGTTCGTCCATCAACCGCCACATCTGGCCGTGCTCACGCACCATCACGAAGACGGGCGCGATCAGGCCGGCCTCGGCCAACCGGGGAAACAGGAACCGTTCCTCAAGGTAGATGTGCCTGCGGAGCGCGTCCATGGACCGGGTCAGCAGTTCGGTGGACCCGGCCCCCGGCGCCGACGCGAACGCCTCGATGCCGGCGTCGATCTCGTGGTGTTCGCGCTCCAACAGTGCGGCCAGCGTGTCGTCCACGATCAACTCTGTGCCGCAGCGACTCGACCGATCCGAACCCGCCAAACCTCCGGACCCTGCTCCAGGTACTCCCAGCTGAACTCGCCGGTGTTCTCCGCCTCGAATTGGTACTTCAGTGGCTTCGGGTCGTGGTCGTTGACCAGGACGTAGCTCGCGTCCACGGGCAGCGTGCCGAACGTCTCGAAGATCAGTTCGTGTCGCCGCTTGGGGATCTCGGTCCGGACGTCCAGTACTCGCTCGTCGGTCATGGTGTCTACCTCTCGGGTTGATTGGTTCGCTTCGAACTTGGCTTCGAGTTTTGCGATGTGGTGCATCACGCCATCAATGTGCTGGGCCTGGCGGGAGTAGTTGTGCCGCAGCACCACCCACGCCTGACCCGCGAGCCGTCCGGACGCCTGGGGGTGGCCAGCCTCGGCGAGCTGCCGACAAGCCCGGACAAGCACTCGGGTCAGGGTGTCGATGACCTCGTGCTCGGCGCCATCCTCAGCCGACACGGGTGATTGCCACACGCCAGGTGACAGGGCCGGCCTCGAGATAGTTCCATTCGAAGCGATCCGGCCACATCGCCGCGGTCTTGTAGCGCAACGGCTTCGGGTCGTGGTCGTTGACGA
>JBDTDN010000294.1:0-3093 GCA_039923055.1 Jatrophihabitantaceae bacterium | reverse complement strand
CCGTCGCCACCGGTCCGCCGGGGGTATCCGAGAGCACCAGATCCAACGCGTAGAACTCGTTGAAGAACTCGACGTCGTGCTTGACACAGTTTTGGTACAGCGTCTGCAGGATCATGTGGCCGGTGCGGTCGGCCGCGAAGCACGAGCGGCGCACGGCCGCCTCGCCGTGGTTGCGGGTGTGCCCGCCGAAACGACGCTGATCGATCCGTCCCTCGGGCGTGCGGTTGAACGGCAGTCCCATCTTCTCCAGATCGATGACCGCGTCGATGGCCTCCTTGCACATGATCTCGGCGGCGTCCTGGTCCACCAGGTAGTCGCCACCCTTGACAGTGTCGAAGGTGTGCCACTCCCAGTTGTCCTCCTCGACGTTCGCCAGCGCGGCGCACATGCCGCCCTGTGCTGCGCCGGTGTGCGAGCGGGTCGGGTAGAGCTTGGTCAGGACGGCGGTCCGTACGCGCGAGGAAGACTCGAGCGCAGCACGCATCCCGGCACCGCCGGCGCCGACGATGATGACGTCGTACGTGTGGTGGTGAATCTGCGGCATGCGAATCCCTTACAGCTGCGTTAGATAGTGGGGTCGAACGTAAAGATCACCAGCGTGCCGAGTGCGACGGTGACGGTGGTGGCCGTGTACAACAGGCCCTTCAGCGCCACTCGGGTTCCGTCGCGGCGGGTGTAGTCGTTGATGATCGTGCGCAGCCCGATGGTGCCGTGGATCATCGCCAGCCAGAGCATCAGTAGGTCCCAGAGCTGCCAGAAGGGCGAGGACCAGCGGCCGGCGACGAACGCGAAGTTCACTCGCTGTACGCCGCCGTCGAGGATGTTCATGATGAACAGGTGCCCGAGGACCAGGACGAGCAGGACGACACCGGAGATCCGCATGAACAGCCAGGCGTACAACTCGGTGTTGGTCCGGCCACGGCGCGGCCGCCCGACCGGCGCGCGCGGCGCCTCGATCACAAGTGGGCGCGGGATCGGCGAGTGCATCGAACCGCTCATCGGCCCCACGACCCTCTTGCGGGGAACCTCATCACGAGGTGCTCCCGAACATGGCCTGGAACGAGTGCTTGAACATGAAGAATGCGCCGGGCACCATCACGACGATCCAGACCAGCACGATCGCCCACAGCATCTGCCGCTGATAGCGCGTGCCCTTGCCCCAAAAGTCGATGGCCATGATCCGCAGGCCGTTCAGCGCGTGGTAGAGCACCGCTCCGACCAAGCCGATCTCCATCAGGTTCACGAACGGGTTCTTGTAGGTGTCGATGACCTTGTCGTAGGACTCCGGAGAGACGCGGACGAGCGCAGTGTCCAGCACGTGTGCGAACAGGAAGAAGAACGTCAGGACGCCGGTGATCCGGTGCGCCACCCAGGACCACATGCCCTCGCGACCGCGGTACAGCGAGCCGGCGGGACGGCTGCGGGCCTTCCGGCGCTCGGTGGTCGCGCTGCTCGACACGTAAAGTTCTCCTTGTGCTGCGCGGTGCTGCGCGGTGGTGCCCGGGGTAAGCACCTGCTCGAAGCTCAGCTCGGATGTCGCAGTGGGTCCGTCAGCAATGCTAGTAGGACCAATAGATCGAACCAGTGCTAAGGCGCTGTGACCATTCGGACTTCAACCGGTTTCATCCGGTTGCGACAGTTCTGAGGAAGGGATCTCGCGTGCGCACGATCGACTGGGTGGATGGCGAGATCGTCCTCATCGACCAGACCGCCCTGCCGCATAAAGTGAATTATCTACACATCCGCGACATCGACGCTCTGATCGCGGCCATCTCGACGCTGGCAGTCCGTGGCGCGCCTGCGCTCGGCGTCGCCGGAGCGATGGGCGTGGCACTTCTCGCCCGGCTCGATGCTTCGACCGAATCGGTCCGCTCGGATGCGGCCCGGCTGCGTGCGGCGCGCCCAACGGCCGTCAACCTGGCGTGGGGTGTCGACAGGGCACTGCGCAGGTTGCCCGACGGCCCGGAGGCAGTGCTGGCTGAGGCGTTGGCCGTACGGGACGAGGACCTGGCGGCCTGCGTGGCGATGGGTTTGCGGGGAGCCGACGTCCTGCGTGACCTGCTCGGCGACGGGCCGAAACGGATCATGACAATCTGCAACACCGGTGGCCTCGCTGCGGTCGAACGAGGAACTGCCCTGGGTGTGGCACAGACGCTGTTGGAGCGAGGCGAGCTGGCTGAGGTGATCGCGATGGAGACCCGCCCATTGCTGCAGGGCGCGCGGCTGACGACGTGGGAGTTGCGGCAGATGGGTGCACCGTTCCGGTTGGCCGTCGATTCGGCTGGGCCGTTCCTGCTCTCGCGCGGGCTCGCGGACGCTGTGCTGATCGGGGCGGATCGGATCACCGCGAACGGCGACACCGCCAACAAGGTCGGCTCGTTCTCCCTCGCCCTGGCCGCCCGTCACGCCGGCATCCCATTTCTGGTCGTCGCACCGGAATCGACGGTCGATGTCGCGACTGCGAACGGTGCGGCGATCGAGATCGAGGATCGCGGGGCCGCTGAGGTGGTCGCTTTTGCCGGTGTGCGGACGGCGCCGGAAGGAACCGCTGCGGTGAACCCGGCCTTCGACGTGACGCCCGCCGAGCTGATCACGGCGATCGTCACCGATCAGCGAGTGATCTGGCCGGCCAAGGGTCAGACACCTGCCGGGGCCGGCACATGAGCGCTGCCGAACTCGCGTCGGCCCTCGGGCTGGTACCGCTGCCAGAGGAGGGCGGGTTGTTTCGGCGGATGCTCTTCGACGCGCACACCAGCGCGATCTACTACCTGCTCGCGGACGGCGACTTCTCCGCGCTGCACCGGCTCGCCTCTACCGAGATCTACCACTACTACGACGGTGCACCGCTGCGGTTGTTGCTGCTGCACCCAGACGGCGGGGTCGAGCAGCCGGTACTGGGGCGGGACGTCGCGGCCGGGCAACGGCCCCAGGTGATCGTCCCGGCGGGCTCGTGGCAGGGCTCGTCGTCAGCGGGTGAGTGGACGCTGGTCGGTACCACGATGTCGCCGCGGTTCGAGTGGGAGGAATTCGAGCTGGGCGCCCGAGCTGAGCTCGTGGCGCAGTACCCGGCCGCCGCCGAGCGGATCGTCGAAC